>JAEZKW010000062.1 GCA_023415375.1 Bacillota bacterium | reverse complement strand
ATCTTACAAGAATGGGCATGGCATATCGCGATGGCTAAAGCATCAGCTGCATCATCAGGTTTGGGAATTTCGTTTAGGCAAAGTAAAACCCGGACCATTTCTTGAATCTGCATTTTTTCCGCCCGTCCATAGCCTGTTACGGCTAATTTAACTTGCAATGGTGTATATTCAGCCACTTCATAGCCGGAATTCGCCGCGGCCAGTAAAATCACACCGCGGGCCTGTCCTACAGCCAAAGCGGTACGTACATTTTTATTAAAAAACAACTCTTCGATGGCAATTGCATCCGGTTGATATTCTTGGATAATTTTGCTCAATTGACCATAAATATGCTGCAAACGACTGGCTAGCGAAAGCTCCGGACCCGTACGAATTACTCCAAAGGTTACTTTTTTCAAATGATTACCCTCATATGATACGAGCCCATAACCGGTAATCGCTGTTCCCGGATCAATCCCCAATATAAGCAACGAATTTTTCCCTCCATCCAAGGATATCTATTCATTCAAATTCGCTTTTAGATAAATAATTCCTGCGTGTTCCTTGGAGTTTCAAAAACCAAACTGGATTGAGTAAATAAAAGATTGAAGTAGGAGTTTGCACAATTCAGTCGAATACCCAAAAAGAAATAGAGAAAGCTTGGAATTTTTATTATGATTTATGCCATAGTTTTCAAAAAAAGGAGCAAATTAAAATTATGAATATTTCTGAATCCTTTCAAAAAATCTCGGCGGACCATCCCAAGCGTCAACCAGGCTCAACAGGAGCCGGGGCTGTAACTGATTTTATCAAACAAGAGACCTCGAATTGGGAATTTCAGCCCGCGACCATAAAAATTCCGGTATTTAATTTCTCAGTAAGTCTCATCGTTTTCGTCTTTCTCAGCCTGGGGGCTGTCGCTTTCAGTTTTTCCCACCCCAGAGGCGGATTTTTCGTAGCACTCATTTTGTTTTTATTATTTTCAACCGAACTGATCCATCCGGTTTTAGCCAGGTTAAAGAAAGGTTCGGCGGAAAGTCTACTCCTAACGATACCTGCCCGGAGCAAAGAAACCCAAAGAATCGTTATTATGAGTAATATGACCACCGATCACTTCAACGCTTTGCCTGGGCGACTTTCAAACCGATTATATCTGGAACTAATTTATGGAGCCAGCTTTATCGCTTTGCTTATGGTGGCTGGCAATCTATGGTTTAAGCTTCCGATCCTTTTATATTTTGCCGTTGCTGCATTATTGATTGTGATCATATTAAAATTGTTTGCCAAGGTTCAAGGTCATGCGGCCGGGCTCGCTAATTGTGCAGTATTATTGGAGTTAGGTACACTTTTAATGAAATCAAGGCCCTCCACCATCTCAGTTTCGTTATATTTTTCCGGGGCCAATTCGCTGAACTCCGGTGCACTGGAGATACCCAAACTTTTAAAACAAGCTCCCGAGCTTACTTATGTGATTACTTTATCCAATTTCTTGGATAAGCGGATCGATCTGGTGACCACCGACGGTCTGGTAATCCCCAGACAAAGTGAATCATTATTGGTAGAAATGTTAATGGAAGTGGCCAAAGAAAAGGCTATTCCCTTGCAGACCATCAAGTTAAGTGAAATTAGCCCTGCTTACGGCTTGAAATTGAAAAAATTGAAAGTCATTTCAATGACCAATCCCCTGCAAATTCCCGATGCTGATCGAAATATGCGGGAACTGCTTAGCGGGTTAATTCGGAAATTAGATCACTGAAACACTTACATCAATCCTAGTTTTTGAAAAACTTTGGCCAAAAGAGGAGTATGAATCGACAGTGCGCCGACCGGGCACATTTCCTGACAGCAACAACAACGAATACATTTCCCTTCATCAATCATGATTTTACCGGGATAGTCAATAGCTTTGGCAGGGCACCCGGACTCGCAACGGCGGCAGTTGGTGCACAGTTTGGGATCAAGGACTAACCGCTGCCGTAACATCCTGCCAACAAAATCACTGATCAAGTGATTACCCAGTAAAGCACTTGCGGAATGAAAGGCCGGAATTTCGAAGTCCTCGATTCGACAATCTTTTATTGAGTCTCCTAACACTTCTATTTTGTCCATCTCTAACCCGGAAAGATTGAGGGAACGGGCGGCTTCGAAAATCGGAAACTGTTCCGGTTTCTTCCCAATCATTTCAATAACAACTCTATCAACCGCCAGCGGATTAACCCCAGCCATCAATATATTCAGTTGCCGGGGACGGCCATTGGAAGGACCGTTGCCATCCATACCGATGATACCGTCTAAAATATGAAGCGTGGGATTAACCGTCAAGGCAATTTCCACTAATAAACGGGCAAATTCTCTGGTATCTTTACCCACTTCAAAATGCCACTGGGCTTTGTTATGGCCGGAAACACAACCGAATAAATTTTTAGTTGCAAGCGTAATACCCATTTGCCCGTGGGATTTTAACTTGGGCAGGTTAATGATCCGGTTATATTCGTTTAGCTGTCCCGCTAGTTGTAAACTTTTAAAACGCCGCTCGAAAACTAAAGACCGCGAGTTATTGATAGGCCCCAATACGTCCAATTCAACCACCTGGACCTGCAAACGTTTAAAGTCATCATCAAGTCCCAACTTACGGGCCACTCCGGAGGCGCTGCCCATTCCAGGACTGTCACCAACACTAACCTCACAACCCAGGTCTTTTAATAGGGTTGCTACTGCTAGAATAATTGCGGGATGAGTGGTCGCAGCGCTTTCCACCGAACGAGCCATAATGAAATTGGGTTTTAGCAGTACCCGATCCCCCCGCTTGCAAAAAGCCTGTAAACCTCCAAGGGGTTTCAGTAATTCCTCAATTTTAGATGAAAGTAGTTTATCATAAGAAGTTGTTCGTAATAATGAGACTTGATCCATTGTAGGTTCCTTTCGGTAAGTTAAGAAGGCAGAATATAGGAGACAGGAGTCAGAATAGGTTTTACGGTTCTAATTCTTGTATTAAAAAACTCTCAAGGCCCGGCTGTCCTACTTCTGGACTCTGGATTCATGACTTCTTTAATCATAACGCTCTGAAATGTGACTCCTGGTTCCTTCACTCACAACGTTCTCCGTCTCTGTTTCAAGTATTCCTCAAATTTAGCTACCGAACTATTTAGGACCAATTCTTCCGGCATCTTAATATCGTCCAGCACCTCAGATACCTTGTCAAACTTACCCACATCAAAACTAATATGGGCATCGCTTCCGCAGACAACGGGCACTCCATAGTCCTTACATTTTAAAGCAATTTCATGGCAGCGGGCGGCACTACCTTTTCTAAAATAAAAGGAACTGTTATTCAGTTCAATGGGTTTGTGATATTCCTTAGCAGCTCCAACAAATCTGTCAATATCAATGGGGTAATAGGGATTCCCGGAATGACCTACCGTATCAACTAGAGGGTTTTTTAAGATATTGATAAGAACTTCCGTATTTTCATCCACTGTACCCGGTGTTATAGAACCGTCATGGAGGCTTGCCAGTACAAAATCCAAGTGTTTTAAATATTCATCCGGCATATCAATCCGGCCCGAAAAATCCAAAATATTGGCTTCGACCCCTTTGAGAATTTTCACTCCATAAATTTCTTTTGGCAGAGCTTTCAGATTACCGAAATGATACAATTGCGGGGCGCCTATCATGGTTGGCCCGTGGTCTGTAAGCACGAACATTTCGATCCCACTAGCCGGCGCTTCCCTGGCCATCTCTTGAACAGTGCTATAAGCATGGCCGCTGGAGACGCTATGGGTATGACTATCTACCACGATCTTCAAAATTGAATCCCCCTGTTGTGTATTGACTTAAATTCTGCACCTTCAAATCATATCATTAAACAAGTTAACGGTAAATAATGGAGCACTAAGTTTTCCAAATCTTAATCAAGCAAGCAATTGAGTTGTTATAAAAGTTGGACCTCTGGCCGACACTTGCGCGGTTCCACTCTTTAATTTAAATACGGGCCTTTCAATCCTTGCCGAATTCACCTAAAATACATTGCCCAAATAGGCAGTTATCTATATAATACATTCATAGAATATTTTTCGCAAATTTCTTGTGACAATATTGATTCAAGGTGGGTCATTAAAATCATGATTGATGTTCAAAGCAGAAAAGATGAACGGGGAATTGAGATTCAACGGGTTGGAGTAAAGGATGTCCATCTACCTTTTCAGATCCGGATGAAAAACGGTGGTTATCAACATGTTCAAGGAAATGTGACCATCTCGGTAAATCTGGCCCATCAATTTAAAGGCACTCATCTTAGCCGGTTTATGGAACTTTTGACTACCTGGAGTGAAAAACCCATCTCCGGTAAAGAAATACGCCAATTATTGGCCGAACTTTGTAACAATCTGGAAGCGGCCGCCGCAGAGATTAGTCTCAGGTTTCGCTATTTTTTGCCTTTAGATGCTCCGGTTAGCGGGACAGTCGGTGTCCTGGATTACCTGGGTGAGTTTTACGGCAGACTGCATCAACCGGATAATTTGTTTGATTATCGACTAGGGGCCGAGATCCCGGTCATGTCTCTTTGTCCTTGCAGCAAGGAGATTTCAGAGTACGGCGCCCATAATCAACGGGCCATCATCCGTAGCCAGGTTAAGTTTAAATATCCCGGTAAAATTCTCTGGCTGGAAGATTTGGTTGAATTATTGCGGATTCAGGGAAGTTGTCCGGTCTACCCGGTCTTAAAGCGGGACGATGAAAAGTATGTTACCGAAACCGCTTATCAAAATCCTAAATTTGTAGAGGATATATTGAGGGATTCGGTCATTGCCCTTCGTTCGGAACCGCGTATTCAATGGTTTCAAGTGGAGGTGGAAAGTTTCGAGTCTATTCATAATCATAGCGCCTTTGCTTCGCATGTGGAGGAAAATACGGGGAGATAAAACACTTTTGACTGCCTATTTCACATAACCCGCGCATCCTTGTGTTAATCCCAGGTTACCCTACCATCCCCGCTGATGGGTAACACCTTACCCAGAAATTTGGGTTTAGGTTGGAAGATGACGGCAAAAAATGCTTTCACCCGCGCCGGTATCTCCCGTGTCTCCGAAAAGCGCTCCGCAGTAGGGGCATACCGTCTGCGGTCGGCGACGAATCCCAAAGCGCTGATTTTTAGGCCATGAGCAATATACAGGGCACGGGGCAGATGAAAGGCTTGAGTTACAATGATCATCTCCTTTACCTGAAATACCTTCTTTGCCCGATATAGACTGCTATAAGTATCAAATCCGGCATGATCCATAAAAATGTCCCGGGCCGGAACGCCTCGCGCCAAAGCAAAGTGGCGCATGGCGTTGACTTCGTCGTAATTACGATGTCCATGATCGCCTGAAAAAAGCAGTTTTTTAACCTTTCCGGCTTTATAAAGCTCAATCCCGGCAAGTACCCGGTCCAACAACATATCGGAGAGTTCCCCGGTGGGACGAACCTGAGCGCCGAGCACCAAGGCCACTTGCCGATTGGGGAGACCCATGGGGTTTTTATAGATTCCTGCAACTGTACTTTTTAGAATACTCGTATTAATTGTACCAACAGCGGTAATGCCCATAACAATACTAATAACGACAACTATAAATAGAACACCGGGTTTTAAGCACTTCATCGTGAAAGTACCCTCTCATTATCAAATTATTTCTAAAGCTTTGTTAGCCCTGCCACTCTTACTCCAATATTGCATAGATCACATCGTCTTCCCAATGTCCATCCTTCTTGCCTAGCCTCTTAGCAACCTTTCATAAATCCGGTAATTTTCTTCATCAAAACAGACGAAATTAACCTGTAAGATGCTTTCAGAGTTGGCAAGAAACTGCGTTACCTCGCCAATGGCAATCTTAGCAGCCGGCTCTTTAGGAAAACGGTAAACACCGGTACTGATACTAGGAAAAGCAAGGACCTTAATCCCGTTGGCTACTGCCAAGAGTAAGCTGTTTCGATAGCAGTTGGCCAGAAGAATGGCTTCATTATTTTGTCCACCGTTCCAAACCGGACCGACCGTATGAATCACATAACGGGCTGGCAACTTTCCTGCTGCGGTAAGCACCGCCTCTCCGGTAGGGCAACCTCCATGTCTGTTACGGATTACTTTACAGGCTTCCAAAATATCCGGTCCTCCGACCCGATGAATGGCCCCATCCACCCCGCCTCCACCTAAGAGACTTGAGTTGGCGGCATTTACAATCGCTTCCACGTTTAACTTGGTGATATCCCCTTGGATGAGTTTGATTCGGGGATCATTCAGACTAGTATTCATCGGAGAGTGGCCCCTTTCAGAATTAACCCAATCTATAAGGCACGCTACTTCTTGCCTTTAAAAAAACGGGCTAAGGTTTATGATTAAGGTTGAATTCGCGGTTGCCCAAAATTTTCCTGCTACAGGAAAAGGGGGTTCTCCACTCCCTATCCAACCATCGTCACCCAATATCCTTTTTCAATTGGCTCTGATTTGAGATTGAGTAGATATTGAAGGATTTTGTAGCAGATCAAAGGGCTGGTAATTGGATAATCTTCAAGGTCATAGCGGTGGCGTTGGGTTCGAATTCGTTTGAGGGTATAGATATTAATGCTTGATAAAGGCATGAGGGAATACCTCTTTCACTAATTTAGGGCCGATGGGAGACTGTTCCTGCCTCCCCCGACCCCTCCAGGACAAAAGGGTCGAGGCGGCGACC
>JAEZKW010000011.1 GCA_023415375.1 Bacillota bacterium | reverse complement strand
AATTTTCTGAATTATGGAATAGGACGAAATAACTAAGCCCGGATTTGATCCTGGGCTTCATAACAATTCATCCTATTAATTTAGATAAGTTTACTACTTTTACAATTACGGTAATACCAACGTAGTTTCATTAATGTCCCGCATATTGAGGAACCTTATCAACCTTAATCACTTCTTGTTCGGTAATCGATTGTAAAATCGCGTAAACCGTTCTTAAATCACCAATCTCCATATCCGGCGTTACACTAATCTTTTCCTCTCCCATTAGCGATTTGTGAAAATTGACTAATTCATTATAATAACCCCGCATAGGTCGAAATCCTATCATTTCATGTCCACCATCATTATGAAAAATGTTAATGACCCCGCATTGATTATCTTCCATGTAAATCATTCCATGGGTGCCAAATATTCGTAGTCCAATCATTGGCTTTTGAATTTCCTGACCTGCCGGATAATAAGCAAACTCTCCAATCACGCCGTTTATAAAATGGAGATTTACGGTTACCGCTGCATAAGGGCTAAAATCATCTTTTTGGGAAGCTCCAAAAGCCTGTAAAAACTGAATACCGCCAAAGATATGTCGAAGTCCAGCTAACGGATGAATTGCCGCATCCAATAAATCCCCTCCGGGATAGGCTGGGTGCTGCCGCCATTCGGTCGCTGAGAAAGTATCTTTGGTCATAGCGCATGGAAAGCAACTGGTATTTTGATAAATAAAATAAACCGGCTCACCAATTTTCTTCTGACTTACCAAATCACGCAAAATATTAAATTCTTCACTATAGCGATAATTCTCGGCTATCATCATCGGAACGCCGTAATGAGTTGGTAATTCTCTAGTTGCTTGAGCCTGATCTAGAGTAGCTCCCATAGGTTTCTCTAAAATGATTGCTTTGCCGGATTGGGCCACAATTTCAGCCACCGGATGATTTTTGATTATCGGTACCATAATGTCAATCGCCTGTAAATCTTTACGATCAATCATTGCCTGAAAATCGCCATATACATCCCGGTGGGGATCTAGGCCCAAGCGAGAAGCCCAACCTTCTGCCCTTTGCCGATCAACATCACATAGTGCCCTGATTTCATATCTATCCTTCAATTCTTGATAAGCTGGATAATGTAACCTTTCCCAAGCAAGTCCGGTTCCGATGACCCCAACTTTAATCTTTTCCATATAAAAAATCCTCCTTTTCTTTAGTTACTTTATCCCGAAAAAGGAGGATTCATAATGTCTTAATTTTTATTGAATTACATATCTTAACAATTAAAGTTTTTAGCTACAATCAACGCAAATTATTTGCCTTTACGCATTAGCATTTTGAAGTACATACGCTTCTCTCGATTCAAATCTGAAATATCTAAACTTAACCTTGCATATACATCATGATGGTGAGGATCTGGACCCGGATATTCATCGTGATGGTGCGGTCCTGGACCCGAGTGTTCATTGTGATGATGTGGTCCTAAACCTCGATGTTCATCGTGATGATGTGGTCCTGGACCCGAATGTTCATCATGATGGTGTGATCTTTGACATGGATGTTCATCATGATGTGGCCTAATCAACCATGGGAATAATGCTGAATAAGAAGGATGTGAATGTTGTTCGGTAACCCGAAAGGATTTGGAACCAGGTTTATTTTTTTCACTACCATTAGGGTATTCAATTTTATTCATGGTTCGTGGCTACTCCTTTCAAATAAAGCCTAATTATTATTTCGGCCTGCTATTAAAAAAACTTAAGCAATTTTTATAAATAAAAAAACCAGCCATAAGCTGGTTGTAATGTTATAATGGCGGAGAGATAGGGATTCGAACCCTAGAGGCTGTTACACCTACACGCGCTCCAGGCGTGCGCCTTCGACCACTCGGCCATCTCTCCATGAATTAATGATAAAGATTTAAATTAAAATAATAGATACTTCATCAATTTCAAAACAATAAATAAATGAATTGAAATGGCGGAGAGAGCGAGATTCGAACTCGCGAGGGACGTGAATCCCTACCCGCTTTCGAGGCGGGCGCCTTCAACCGCTCAGCCATCTCTCCGGATCGAGCGCTCTCCTATCACTTATTACCGTTTCGGCGTTTCCGAAAGAACTCCTTTAATATATTACCACATTCAGTAGCTAAAACACCAGAGGTTATTTCTACTTTATGATTTAATCGCTCATCTTGAACGATATTCATCAATGTCCCGGCTGAACCAGCCTTTGGATCCCCCGCACCGTAAACGACTCGACCAATTCTGGCCATTACCATCGCTCCGGCACACATTGGACAAGGTTCCAAAGTCGTATAAAGTGTTGCCCCGCTTAATCGCCATCCTTGCCTTAACTGGGCTGCTGCTCTTAATGCCAATATTTCAGCATGAGCTGTAGGATCACCAGTGGTTTCTTTAAGATTATGAGCCCTGGCTATAATCTTTCCTTCTAAGACAATGATTGCTCCAATGGGTACTTCACCAATCCGGGCAGCCTTATCGGCTTCGATAAGCGCCTCACGAATAAACTCTTGATCTGCTTCATTAAATTCCACAGAAGAATCCTTCGTCATAACGACACCATGAATATATTAACACAGAATACCAGTACTATGCAAGTAAACATTTTTAGAAATTGCTAACATCATTGCCAACTATCATTCATCCCGACATGCGCGGCTGGTCAAGGTTAGCCGGGGCTATCGAAATAGATTAAACATCCAAGTTTCTGACTTCCTTAGCATGGGAGAGTATATAATCTTTGCGGGGTTCGACTTTATCACCCATTAATATGGAGAAAGTCTCATCCGCTAAAATCGCATCCTCAAGTGTAACCCTTAAAACAGTTCTTTTCTCAGGGTTCATCGTAGTTTCCCATAATTGATCAGCGTTCATTTCTCCTAACCCTTTATAGCGTTGAACTGTTATTCCCTGACGACCAATATTTGCTAGCAAAGTTTCTAACTCCTTGTCGGAATAAGCATAATGTTCGTTTTTACTCTGTTTTACTTGATATAACGGAGGCTGAGCAATGTAGACATAGCCATTTGTGACCAGCGGCGTCATAAACCGGTAAAAGAAAGTTAACAGGAGGGTGCGAATATGAGCACCGTCCACATCGGCATCGGTCATGGTGATAATTTTATGGTACCGTAGTTTAGATTCATCAAACTCATCACCAAAGCCGGTTCCCAAAGCCGTAATCATCGCCTTGATTTCTTCATTATTTAAAACTCTATCTAAACTGGCTTTTTCCACATTAAGAATTTTTCCACGCAATGGCAATATAGCCTGAAAACGGCGGTCCCTTCCTTGTTTAGCTGAACCACCAGCCGAATCACCTTCCACTATATATAATTCGGAAATTTCAGCTTCCTTTGAAGAGCAATCAGCCAATTTACCGGGTAATGATCCAACATCTAAGGCACTTTTTCTACGTGTTAATTCCTTTGCCTTACGTGCTGCATCCCGAGCTTTGGAAGCAAGCAGACATTTTTCAATAATTTTCTTACCGGTAGCTGGGTTTTCTTCCAGAAATTCCGCCAATCCATCATTAACGATAGTCTCAACCAAACCACGCATTTCACTATTGCCTAATTTGGTTTTGGTCTGCCCTTCAAACTGGGGGTAACGAAGTTTAACACTAATAACAGCAGTGAGTCCCTCACGGACGTCATCGCCGGAAAGACTTAAATCATTTTCCTTAATAAGATTGGCTTTTCGGGCATAATCATTTAAAGTACGGGTTAAAGCTGACCTGAATCCCGATAAATGAGTACCCCCTTCATGAGTATTAATATTATTGGCAAAGGAAAAGACGCTTTCCACATAACTATCATTATATTGAACAGCTACTTCAACTTCAGTATCTTCAACTTTTTTATAGATATAAATAATTTCTTTGTGGATTGGATCTTTAGTCTTATTTAAATGCTCTATAAAAGAAGTAATACCACCGTTATAGTGATATACATTTTCCTTATTGGCTTTTTCATCCCGTAAAATAATCTTTATCCCTCGGTTTAAAAAGGCCAATTCTCGAAAACGATGGGTTAAATAATCAAAGCTGAATTCGGTACTTTCAAAGATTTCGGGATCCGCTTTAAATTTAACGATTGTTCCGCTTCCTTCGGCTTTGCCGATAATTTTAACCGGTTCTTCTGGTTTACCTTTATGATAACACTGATAATAGAGATTGCCATCTTTTTTAACCCATACTTCAAGATTTTCCGAAAGGGCATTCACTACCGAAATACCGACTCCATGAAGACCGCCGGATACTTTATAACCTTCCCCACCGAATTTACCACCGGCATGTAGTATAGTTAACACAACTTCCAAAGCGGATTTTTTAGCCTGTGCTTGAATATCAACAGGAATTCCTCTGCCATTATCATCTACGGTTACTGAACCGTCTTCGTTCAAAGTAACGATAATACGGTCGCAATAACCGGCTAAGGCTTCATCAATACTATTATCCACAACTTCATACACCAAGTGGTGAAGGCCCTTAATACAAGTACTGCCAATATACATACTAGGTCGTTTCCGGACAGCTTCTAATCCTTCCAAGACTTGAATTTGACTGGCATTATATTCGGAAGAACCATTCTTTTTTTCATTTAACTGATCTTGATCCATTAAGAAACTCCTTCCAAACAAAAGTTCGTTTCTAATTCATCGATATATCCCGCACGTTTTTTTAGAGTTTGGGAAGATATCGGCGATAAATAAATTATTTTATCAGTAATTACAATCGATGCATATTCTTCACTAATTTTTTTAACAAACCCTTCTTCTTGGGCGATTCGTAGAAAATCTTTGGTACTACTAGCCCCCATTGAGATTTCTGCGTTTATAATCGCCACAATTGACTTAGAATTAATCAAAACATCTTCACCAAGATGGACAAACATTTTTTCCTCCTCAAACTATTTGAGTTTTTTTATTTTAAGGTGACTTAACCCTTCAAGTTGACTTGGATCTTGGGGATTTTGTCCCGGATTATGGCTTTTTTGATAATTAAGATAAGCTTGTACTTCCTGATGAACCTTATGTTCACAACATGGGCAATAATCAAACTGAGAATCAATGATTACCCCGCAAGATAAACAGGTTTTTCCTCCAACAGCCATTTGTTTTTTTTGAACAAGATAGGATTTTTGCATTAATTTTTCAAATCGAACCGCCAGATCTGGATCTTCAATTTTATTTTTACAATTTTCAATTGTTGATATTTCAGATTGTTCCAAAGAAAAGTCATCTAAAGAAGGATCCGGTTTGGACAAAGGTCGTTTAATCGAGCCTATCTTGACTTTAATTCCTTTTAATACTCCTTTTCCTATATAATTTCGATACTTTTCTAAAAAACTTGGCACCATAAACAAAATTTGTTGGGCCAGAGCTGGAACATCGGTTTGTAAATATAAATATCCATCCCGATAACGAACCGCATCAACTTTTTTGGCAATTTCTGCCCCGGCGACTCTCGGCCAATAGTATACGGATAATTCTCCTTTTAATCTAGACCATCCGCCGTTCTTAAAAAAATATTTTTCAATAATTGAACTAAAGGCGCCACTAGCCACGTTCGATCGCACCTCCAGCAACCTTAAAAAAAAGGGTATTTTGATCACCAATCGGAAAATCCCTTTTACTGGTGGAAGTCATAAATGTCTGAGCCGAATTAATTAATACTGTTAACAACTGTTTTTTTCTTTGATCATCGAATTCGGACATTACATCATCCAATAATAAAATTGGATATTGTCCTCGGCTTTCCTTTATTTTTTCCAGCATTCCTAATTTTAAAGCTAAAGCCGCTGTACGTTGCTGCCCTTGAGAACCAAAATTTCGAAGATCAACTCCCTCTCCAATGGTTAAGCGGAGATCATCACGATTGGGTCCAACTAATGTGACTCTTCTTTCCCGCTCGTTGTTTTTAACCATTTTTAATTCCATACGAAACCGTGTTATGATCTCTTCTTCGTTGATACCATTTAGAACGCAATTTCGAAAACCAAGGTATTCAATGCATAAATTTTCAAGGGTCCCACTAATTTCATGCTGAGCCTTAATAATAAATCTCCTTACACTTTCAATAAACGTTAGCCTATATTTGATAACTTTCGAACCCTTTTCCACCAATTGGTCATCCCATACTTCCAATTCTTGATTGTTATAAATTCCTTCTTTTAAAAGCCGGTTCCGTTGTTGAACGATTTTATAATAATTATAATAAATAAAACGATACTTGGGCTCAATTAGTGCCAAATATAAGTCGAGAAAATCTCGCCGAAATTGAGGTCCACCCTTGATTAACTGAAGATCATCAGGAGCAAATGTAATAAGAGGGATTTTTCCAAACAATTCGTTATTTTTTACAACTTGTCCATCGATTTTGGTACGCTTTTCTTTCTCAGCGATTCCTAACTCAATCATTAAGGGAAAGTCACCGGTTTCAAATTGACCTTTTAAATAACAAGAAGCATTTTCCCATTCGATAAGTTCAGCCTCTTTTTTGGTTCGAAATGATTTTCCAAAACATAATAAGGCAATTGCCTCCAGTAAATTTGTTTTACCTTGGGCATTTTGACCATAAAAAATATTAACCTGCGGTGAAAAATCCACGTTTAGGTTTTGGTAGTTTCGGTAGTGTTGTAATTCGAGAGATTGTAAAAACATCAATGTCGGATTCTTCCATTAAAAAAATTATTAAACTTTGAAAAATATTTTTATGCAGATAATTTTAAAGGCATTACTACATACAAATATTCATCATTTTCTTGGGCTTGAAGTAAAGTTGGCTTTTGATCTTGACTATATTTAAAATTAATTTTATTTGCTTCAACAGACTTTAAGAAATCTAATAAATATCTTACGTTAAATCCTATTTCAATCTCTTTTCCCGAAAAATCGATTGGTAGTTCTTCATAAGATCGGCCTTTATCGGGTTCTTTCGCTGTTATAATCATTCCTTTTTCAGAAATGTTGATTTTTATTGAATTACTAACCAGCGCCGTTCTTTCTAACGCATCAATAAACTCATTTTTCTCAACGACAACAACGCCATTGAATTCTTTGGGGACAACCTGTTCATATCGTGGAAATTGTGCCTCCACCAATCGGGACGAAAGTGTGATACCTGAACCTTTAATAAATATTAATTTATCCGTTAAATGAACTGTTAATTTTTCTTCGTTATTATTACCGAAAATATTGGCAATTTCTCGTAATGAGTGGACAGGGACCAAAGCCGTTTTTTGAAAATTTGATTCCACGACTAAATCTCGTAAAGCCAATCGATTTACATCAGTCGCGACTAAACGCAATCGACCCGGTGTGATTTCCCACAGTATACTGGATAGGAAAGGTCTGGGATCATCAATTAGAGTAGCATACATGGTTTGACGAATAGCCTCTTTTAATATTTCACCCTTTATTTCCACTTGGTTACCGTCTTTCAATTCTGGCAAATTCGGAAATTCTTCCACAGGTAGAACAGGTAATTGATAGGAAGAATGTTTGCTTGTAATGGTAACCATCTTAGATGCTTCTTCATATTCAATAGTCACTGGACCGGAAGGTAAATGGCGAATAATTTCGACGAAAGTCTTACCTGGTAGAACAATCGATCCGGTTGTGAAAATTTGAATATTGGGTACGTTTACTTCAATAGCTATTTCTAAATCCGTAGCCACGCATCTTAAAGAATTACCGGTGGTCTCTAAAAAGATTCCTGTTAAAATAGGTAATGTTGATTTTAATGCAAGGGCCCTGGCTGTGATTTGTAAAAAACGCGATAGTTCATCTTGAAGGCATACTATCTTCATTTTTTTACCTCCTGTCAACATTCGAATTTCTAAAGTATTAATTATTGATATTATATAATAAAAAAGTAGTAGTCATAGTCAAGTTGATAATGTGGATAAATGACCTCAAAATAACTATCATCCTACTTTTTCATAAATCCAAACATGTGAATAAAAATCTTCGTTATCTACAAAATCACATAATCCACAGAATTCAGAAAAAGTTATTTTTAAAATTTCCACAATCAAAGAAGAACCTGTTCACAATTATTGACCCAAATTGTGAATTAAATTTTTGATAATTCGATCGACTTCGGGATCGCTTTTAATTAATTCTTGGATTTTATCACAGGCATGGATAACGGTAGAATGGTCGCGGCCTCCAAATTCCTCGCCAATTTTTGGCAGAGAATAATCAGTTAATTCTCTGACGATATACATTGCTATTTGTCGGGGTAAGGTAACATTCTTAGTACGGCGCTGCGCTTTTAAATCTTCTATTTCAATATTGTAAAAATCACAGACAGCTTGTTGAATAATAGGAATGGTTAAGCGTTTTGCCTTACTTGAAGAAATAACATCTTTTAAAACTTCGTTGGCTAGTTCCAATGAAATTTGCTTATTATGAAAAGATGCATAAGCTATAATTCGAATAAGTGCGCCTTCCAACTCACGGATATTGGAATTAATTTGATCAGCAATATTTACCATCACATCATTTGGTAAATGCCAACCTTCGGTTGAGGCTTTTTTTCTCAATATCGCTATCCGGGTTTCTAAATTTGGGGCTTGAATATCAGTAATAAGGCCCCACTCGAAACGAGAACGTAGCCTGTCCTCTAAAGTAGGAATTTCTTTGGGTGGACGATCACTTGAAATAATGATTTGTTTACCCGATTCATAAAGAGTATTAAATGTATGGAAAAATTCTTCCTGAGTACTTTCCTTTCCTGCGAAAAATTGAATATCATCTACTAATAAAATATCGACGGTTCGGTAAGTATCCCGGAAATGGGGAGTACGGTTAAAACGAATTGCATTAATCAACTCATTAGTAAATTTTTCGGACGATACATAAACCACTCTGAAATCCGGATGATTTTTTAATGCAAATTGACCTATAGCCTGCATCAAATGGGTTTTTCCTAAACCCACGCCGCCATATATAAACAAAGGATTGTATGCCTTTCCGGGGGCTTCAGCTACGGCTAATGATGCAGCATGCG
The DNA here is from genome assembly GCA_023415375.1 of Bacillota bacterium. Lineage (GTDB taxonomy): Bacteria > Bacillota > UBA4882 > UBA8346 > UBA8346 > UBA8346. The sequence continues at coordinate 29,630 of JAEZKW010000011.1, read as the reverse complement.
CAAAACGATTACTTTCTCCAACGACAAAACTTTCAAATGTATATTTTGGATTAAGTTGCGATGGCTGCGGAATACTTTGGGTAATATGAGCAGTAGATTCAGCCTCTGGTTTATTCTGGGCTTCATTACGCTCAGGAGTAATAAACCGCAATTCCACATCTTCTTCTAATAATTCTTTTAAAGTTGTGGCCAGTAAAGGTGAATAGCGTGATTCAAGCCAGTCCCGTGCAAAATCATTTGGAACTTCAACTGTTAAAAGGTTTCCTTCCAAAGAAACTGGTTTTGTTGGCTTTAGCCATGTTTCAAAACTAGGTTTACTTAAGAAAGGAGATATTGATTCTAATGTTTTTTCCCAAATTGTATCTAAATTACTCATTAACCCCCAACGCTCCTTACGATCTAGTTATCCATATCTTGGGGATAACTTGTGGAAAACTTCATAGTTGCTTGTGATTACTTTAAGACTTCAAAAGGTGAAGAAATAAAAAAGCCTTTAGTATGAATCATTTTAAATATCCACAAAATATAATTTATCCACAAAAATATTCACAACCTGTGGATAAATTTAAAGGACTATACTATAATAACAAAATATGACCCTTTTGGCAATTTATAATTAATCACGTGATATTAAATTCTTCCAAGCTAAACAAGGTTTTAAAAAATTATACACAGATTTTTTGTAGAATAAAATTTTGTTTTAGAATGATATTTCTATTGACACTATCTATCTTGGTTATTATAATTATTATCGCAAACTTTATTGCCTAAATTTGTGGAATGAGGTGATATTAATGAAAATGACATACCAACCCAATCGGCATAAATATAAGAAGGACCATGGCTTTATGGTAAGAATGGCTACCAAAGCTGGACGTAAGGTGCTAAGCCGGAGGAGAGCAAAGGGTAGAAAAGTTTTATCTGCCTAAAGAGAAAGTACTTTGTCAAAATTGGTTATCATCAAAAAAAATGAAGAATTTCAAGGTATTTTTGAAAAAGGCCACTCTATTTACGGCAAGTATTTAGTGGTCTATTTTCATCATACCTCTTTCGATTTTATGCGATATGGATTTTGCGTAGGACGCAAATTAGGTAATGCTGTTATTCGAAATCGAGTAAAGAGATTGCTGCGGGAAGCAGTATCTGCACAACAAATCGATGATTTAAAAGGTTTTGATGTTTTACTGGTAGCTCGAAATCCTATTAAAGAAGCTTCTTTAACCAACATAATATTAGAAATAAAGCATATACTTGGTGAAGTAAGGAAACGCGTACCAAGTAAATTAGGTAATTTTTGAATGTAAGGGGGAGGATTCCCAATGAAAGGAGTAATCCTTCTTTTTATACTTTTTTATAAAAAAGTGATTTCGCCGATTAAACCTAGAACCTGTAGATATTATCCGACTTGTTCACAATATGCCTACCAGGCAATTGAGAAATTTGGTTTAATCAAAGGGTTATATTATGGTATGAAAAGAATTATCAGATGCCATCCGTTTTCTAAGGGCGGCTATGATCCAATACCAGAGAAGTGAAACGATAGTGATGAAAGGATGTAAAAAAAGATGGAGATTCTGATCAAACCCCCAGGGGCTCATTTAAATTTATTCGACCAATTTATTAATTTATTTGCCAATATTCTTAACTTTTTACACCAAGGCGGATTTGGATTTCACTGGTCGATTAGCTGGGGTTGGGCTATTGTTATTATGACAATCATCATTAAAATGATTCTCTTTCCGACCATGATTAAACAGGTCCAGGCTATGAATAAAATGAAAAATATTCAGCCAAAGTTAAAAGAGATTCAAGATAAATTCAAAGATAAGCCTGATGAATTACAGCGCCGGACCATGGAGCTTTACAAAAAAGAACAAGTAAACCCTTTTGGCGGATGTTTGCCGATGTTAATTCAATTGCCGATATTATGGGCGATTTTTGGTGTATTACAAGACCCGACCTTTATTAAAAATTCTATTGGTAATGCAACTTTCTTATGGCTTCATTTAGTTCAACAAGGGGATATTGCTTTAGCTGTTATCTCGGCTGTTACTACATTTTTACAACAAAAATTGACAACACCATCAACAGGCGCCGACCAAAACCAAAAAATATTTTTATATATTATGCCTTTAATGTTCGGCTTTTTTACTTATCAAGTCAATGCTGGTGTCGGTTTATACTGGGTGATAAGCAATATTGTCGGTATTGCTCAACAGTATATCATTAACGAATACTTTACTGTAAAAGAGCACATTCATAAAGCAGGAGATAATCCTGAGCCTGGAAAGAATTAAAACCTTTGGCAACGCGTACGTCAGCGCGTTACGGTTTAAAATTGCTTTCAAGCAATGGGGTTCTAAGCCGAAGGTTTGTATATAGGGGGGAGATTGTTGAAGTCTGTTGTTAAAATTGCCCACACTAAGGAAGAAGCAGTAGAAGAAGCTCTTCGGGAATTAAAGGCTACACCGGAACAAGTTCGAGTTGAGGTAATCGAAGAGACTACTAAAGGTTTATTTGGTTTTTTAGGAAGTAAAGCTGTTAAGGTCAAAGTTACTGTAAAAGAGGATTTAGGACAAGTTGCAGCTTTGTTTTTGCGGGAATTATTAGTTAACATGGGAGTCATGGCCCAGGTAGAGATTTTTAAACGAAAAGACTGTACCACTTTGAATATTAATGGTAAAGATTTAGGATTATTAATCGGTAAACATGGACAAACCTTAGATGCCATTCAATACTTGGTAAACTTGGCCGTCAATAAGGACCAACTGGAGAAAGAACGAATCATTGTTGATGTTGAAGGATATCGTCGTCGCCGGGAAGAGACTTTAAGGCATTTGGCATTGAAAGTCGCTGATAGGGTAAAGCGTGAAAGGCGTAAACAAGTTTTAGAGCCAATGTCTCCTCATGAAAGAAGAATCATTCATGCCACCTTACAAGAATACAAAGAGGTGTTTACCTATAGTGAAGGAGAAGATCCATATCGTCACGTTATTATCTCTCCTCAGGATACTATGGAGTCATAACCAGGTTGTTAATAAATTCAGGATGAATGTTTATGGGAACCCGGTTTATCCGGGTTTGTTTTTTAATGATAATGAAAAAATAAGAATAGATTGGTGATCTCCATAAAAAGACGTGTTTAGTTATTCACAAGGGAGGAGAAAGTGAACATAAACGATACAATAGCTGCTATTTCCACCCCCATTGGAGAGGGTGGAATCGCTATTATAAGAATTAGTGGTTCTAGAGCCCAAGAAATCGGTCTAAAGATTTTACAAACCAAAAAAGGCCGCTTTTTTAAAGAATTTCAAGACCATCATCTATATTATGCCGAAGTTGTGGATCCTGAAAACAAACAGATTATCGACGAAGTCCTTTTTTTTTACAGCCGGAAACCGCATAGCTATACTGCAGAAGATGTTTTGGAAATCCAAGCACATGGTGGTATGGTGGGGATATCACAAATTTTGGGAATTATTTTACAAAATGGCGCCCGCCTTGCTGAGCCCGGTGAATTTACACAGCGTTCCTATTTAAATGGCCGAATTGATTTGGTGCAAGCAGAGTCGATTATTGATCTGATTCGAGCAAAAACTGAGAAAGCACACCAAATTGCTTTGTCTCAATTGACAGGACGTACCACTCAGGAGATTTTTGAATTAGAATCGACTTTATATGAAATTTTAGTTTCAATCGAAGCGGTATTGGATTTTCCTGAAGAAGGGATCCCTGAACCTCAAAGGGATCAGATGTTAAATCAAGTCATAAATCTTGAGGACAAGTTCTTGACATTATTGCAAAATATTGATGAGGGTAGAAAAATTCGCGAAGGAATTATGATTGTAATTGCAGGCCGCCCTAATGTCGGAAAATCCAGCTTGCTCAATACTTTCTTACAAGAAGAACGGGCTATCGTTACCGAAATACCGGGTACAACCCGGGATGTTATTGAAGCGCAAATCCAAATTCGAGGAATCCCGGTTCGCCTAATCGATACGGCCGGTATCCGATCAACCGATAATCTTATCGAGAAAATTGGAATTGAAAAAGCGGAACAATACATGTCGGATGCTAATTTAATTTTACTACTTCTGGATGGCAGTCAAAACCTTTCCGAAGAGGATAAACTTATTCTGGGAAAAATCCATGGAAAATCAGCTATTATCGTTATTAATAAAACAGATTTACCTCAAAAATTAACGTTAGATGAGCTTGGTCCTATTCAGAATGATTGTCCAGTTATAAAACTTTCCCTAGAAACTAAAAACGGTTTCTCTGAGCTGGAAAAGACCTTAATCGAAAAAGTAGGAGTCGGAAAGGTTTCAGTGGATGACAGGCCTTTACTTTCACGGGTCCGGCATAAACAAGCAATAGAGAAAGGACTAGCCGCATTAAAAAATTTTCATAGCGGACTTGAAAACCATTTAAGTGAAGACTTATTAGCCGTCGATCTTCGGTCTTGTTTGGAAGCGCTTGGTGAAATTACTGGGAAAAATGTTTCGGATGAAATTTTGCATGGTATCTTTGCTCAATTTTGTATTGGCAAATAATTATTTAAATTTTAAGGAGCTGGCGTAAGTGGAATATGATGTTATCGTAGTCGGCGCCGGACATGCTGGATGTGAAGCGGCTCTTGCTTCAGCCCGTTTAGGTGCTAAAACACTTATTATCACAATTTCTCCGGATACGATTGCAGCCATGTCCTGTAATCCAGCGATTGGCGGCCCCGCTGCTAAAAGTCACCTCGTTAGGGAATTAGATGCCTTAGGTGGCGAAATGGGCAAAATAATTGATCGTTCATATTTAAATATTCGTCGAATCAATGAAAGTCGTGGCCCGGCTGTCTTAGCGCTTCGGGCCCAAGCCGATAAACGTCTATATCAAGCGGAAATGACTTTAGTTTTAGAACGGGAACCCAATTTAACTGTAAAACAGGGACTGGTTTGTGATTTACTGGTGAATGATAATAAAGTTATCGGTGTTAAACTTAAATCAGGCAGAAATTATCAGGCCAAGGCAGTCATTATGGCTACCGGAACTTTTTTGGATGCTCAAATTGTGATGGGTAATATTCGATATCAAGGGGGACGTCAAGGGGAACCTGCTGCAGTAGAGTTGAGCGCTAGTCTAAAAAAACATGGTCTTATTTTACGGCGTTTCCAGACTGCTACTCCACCCCGAATTCATAACCAATCCGTCAATTATGCCAAAATATCTCCTCAAAAATTGGCAGAGCCGGAGTGGGGTTATTCCTGGGATGGACTTGGCCAGAAACGCCCCCAAATACCCTGTTGGGTAACGGCTACCACCCCTGAAACCATAGCGACCATTACTGATAACCTGAGTCAATCCCCTATCCGATCAGGTGCTATAACCACAAAGGGACCGCATTTTTGTCCATCCATCGACCGTAAAGTGATCAATTTCCCTCAAAAAACCGATCACTTAATATTTATCGAACCGGAAGGCCGGTATACAGAAGAACTTTATTTATTGGGAATGACGACTGCCATGCCTGAAGAGATTCAGGAGAAAATTTTAGCAACTATTCCGGGACTTGAAAATTGTCAGATTATCCGGCCCGGTTACGCTGTTGAATATGATTGTCTGGATTCATTTCAATTTAAGCCTTCATTAGAAAACCGTAAAATAGAAAATCTTTTTACCGCCGGTCAAATCAATGGAACCTCCGGCTATGAAGAAGCGGCTGTACAAGGACTTATTGCAGGTATCAATGCAGCTCGTAAGATTAAAGGTCTCCCTGCATACATTCCCGATCGAACAACTTCATATATTGGAGTTCTCATTGATGATTTAACAACTCTTGGAACGGAAGAGCCCTATCGAATGATGACTTCACTCGCTGAATTCCGTTTATTTTTAAGGCTTGATAATTCCTTGAACCGTTTAGGTAAAATCGGCTTTGAACTTGGGTTGAATTCACCAGAGCGATGGAACTGGTTAGAACAGCTTTTGAATGCAGCAGACGAGTTACAAAACTTTATCTCTACGACTAAAATCAGTTTAGATTCAGATTTTTGGGGGTGTACGGGATTACCCAGGCCAGATAGGGGTTACCGTTTAAAGGAACTTGTTTTGCGCCCAGAACTAACCGATGAAATGTTATTACGGGAATTTCCTGGTTTAAAAAACTATCCTGAGCCAGTTAGAGAGTTTGTATGGAATGAATCCAAATTAGCGGGATATTTAGAACGGCAGCAGGATAAACGGAATCAAATCAATGAACTTAATCAAATTGAAATTGATCCTGATTTAGCAGTAGATTTCATGGGCCTATCAGAAGCCGGTCGTAATGATTTAATACGCATCAGGCCCTTAACTCTCGGGCAAGCTTTACGGATACCTACATTATCGGATGCAGACCGAACTTTATTGTTTATGAAATTCCAAAATAGAGCGGGAAAAGGAGCAGGTTATGGAGCAGCCGTATGACTTAATTATCGTCGGAGCCGGTCATGCCGGCTGTGAAGCCGCATTCGCAGCAACCAAGATGGGTTGCCGGACTTTACTCTTTACGATCAATTATAATAATGTTGCTTTTATGCCCTGTAATCCTTCAATTGGAGGGCCGGCTAAGGGGCATTTGGTTCGCGAAATCGATGCCTTAGGAGGTATTATGGGTCGAATCATCGACCGCACCTATTTGCAAATGCGGATGCTAAATACCCAAAAAGGCCCTGCAGTATGGGCCTTAAGGGCCCAAGCCGATAAAGAAGTTTATCATCGGACGATGCTAACTGAATTGGAGAATATACCAAACCTAACTATCAGGCAAGCAGAAATAGCTGAACTTCTCCTGGATGCTTACGGAAATTGCAACGGTGTTAAAACTCGAACTGGAATTAAATATCATTCTAAAACCGTTATCCTCGCTACCGGTACTTTTCTGCAAGGTCGTATTTTTATTGGTGATCTTAATTATTCCTCCGGACCTATGGGTCAGCTTCCAGCCAATTGTTTATCGGAATATCTCAAAGGAATCGGGGTACCTCTAAGGCGCTTCAAAACAGGGACTCCCGCCCGAGTTCGCCGCCGATCAATTGATTTTACAAAAATGACCCCTCAGCCTGGAGGATTTAAAGAACATGGCTTTTCTTTTTGGGAAGCTTGGCAAACCCATCATGAACATTTATGTTGGTTAACCTATACCCAACCACAAACTCATCAAATTATTCGTGTTCATATGCAAGAAGCTCCCTTATTTACCGGTCAAATTACTGGGGTTGGCCCAAGATACTGTCCATCAATTGAAAGTAAATTGATTCAATTTCCCGATAAAGAACGCCATCAAGTTTTTATTGAACCTGAAGGCGCTGATAGTGACGAAATGTATTTGGCCGGACTTTCTACCAGTTTACCTGAATATGTCCAGGAATTATTTTTACGAACTATTCCTGGGCTCGAAAACTTAGAGATCGTCCGCCCTGGTTATGCCATTGAATATGATGCCCTGCCAGGTTCAGAATTAAAACCCTCCCTAGAATTAAAACATATTCCCGGATTATTTGCTGCTGGCCAGCTAAACGGCAGTTCAGGTTATGAAGAAGCGGCAGCCCAAGGTTTAATGGCAGGTATTAATGCTGCTCTTAAAGTTCAAGGTAAAGAACCACTGGTGTTAAAACGTTCTGAGGCTTATATTGGTGTACTTATAGATGATTTAGTAACCAAAGAAAATTTTGAACCTTATCGTGTATTAACCTCAAGAGCTGAATATCGTCTTACACTACGTTCAGATAACGCCGATGAACGATTGACACCTTATGGAATTGAAATTGGTTTAATTAACAATCACGAAGCCACAGCTTTTAGAGAAAAAATGCAGCGAATTCAAGATTTATATAAAACCTTTCAAAATCAATATTTTAATCCTGAACCGCAAATACGAAGAATTTTCGCTGAAGCACAATTAACGGTTCCAAAAAATCGGTTCAGCATTGCCGAGATTTTAAAAAGGCCAGATATATACCCTGATTTTATTGGAAAACTTCTTCCGGAAATAACAATCAATAATATGGATCTGAACGAAGTGTCAGTTCGTTTTAAATATCAAGGCTACCTTGCAAAAGAAAATGTCCAAGTTCAAAAGCTACTTGATTTAGAAAATAAAAAAATTCCGGTTACGATTAATTATGATCAAGTTCCCAATCTGGCCCGGGAAGCCCGGGAAAAGTTCAAACAATTTCAACCATTGACGTTAGGTCAAGCTTCCCGAATTAGCGGGATTAACCCTGCAGATTTAACCGCTTTACTTTTTTATTTAGAGAACTATATGAGGAATGCAAAATGAATGAAATCCAAGAATCACTAGCAAACCAACTTGAAAAAGTATCCATCAAACTTTCTGATCAAATTTTACGGCAGTTATTTCAATTTATTGATTTTTTATTGGACGCCAATCAAACGGTAAATCTAACAGCGATCACTGATTTAAAAGAAGCACTTTTTAAGCATATCTATGATTCTTTAATCATTTTAAACCGTCCTGAATACGTCTGTGCTCATCGGATTATTGACATTGGTAGTGGCGCTGGCATTCCTGGAATTCCACTAGCGATTTGTTCACCTGAAAAACAATTTATTTCAATAGATTCGGTTCAAAAAAAAATAAAGTTTCAGGAACAATTTTGTGAGCAATTCGGCATACATAATATAAGTCCGGTTTGGTCGAGGGCCGAAGATTTTATTATGATTTCTAAGGAGCATGAAGGATTTGATTTGGCGATCGCCAGAGCTGTAGCTCCTCTCAATATATTATCGGAATTAACGTTACCGTTTGTATCAATCCATGGTTATGCTGTACTTTATAAGGGAAAGGATTATCAAATAGAACTACAAGCGGCAGATAAAGCCATCAGGACATTGGGTGGGTTGGTTATTGATTGCCTGACCACGGAGCTTCCTTTTCTATACGGATCCCGGTCGATGGTAATCATCGAAAAAGTCCAACCTTCACCAGCAGGTTATCCAAGGAAAGCTGGGATTCCCCAAAAAAAACCATTATAAAAATGAAATTTTTGAAATTTACTAATAGAAAGTTTTACAACAAAGAAGGAAGTTACGACCTTATCTCGAAAGAAAAAGGAAACCGGGGGGATTGGGAGTGACTTTTATGAAACGATCAAGAAAAAATTCAATAGAAGTTTTAACACAACGTGCCCATGATTTATTTAGTGTTCAAATGGAGGCCCTTCGGAACAATGAAATTATTTTGCAGGCCAAAAGGGGCCAACGGGAGGAGGAGTCAATAATGGGGAAAGTAGTCGCAATTGCTAATCAAAAAGGTGGAGTAGGAAAAACAACCACTGCTGTTAATTTGGGTGCATGCTTGGCTCAAAAAGGAAAACGGGTATTAATCATCGACCATGACCCTCAAGGAAATTCCACCAGTGGGATCGGCTTAAAAAAGAGTGAAATTAAAAATTGTATTTACGATGTCTTAATCAATGAAACCCCATTAGATCAAGTCGTATTACAAACCCAGGTGGAAAACCTAAAAATCGCTCCGGCAACAATTCGTTTAGCTGGCGCAGAGGCTGAATTAGTGGGGATGATGGCTCGTGATCAAAGATTAAAAAGAGCGATTGAACCAATTAAGGAGCAATACGACTATATACTCATTGACTGCCCCCCTTCACTAGGCAATTTGACTATAAACGCCTTGGCTGCAGCGGATTCAATCATAGTACCCATTCAATGTGAATATTACGCTCTTGAAGGACTTAGCCAATTAATGAAAACTGTACAACTCGTACAAAAATACTCGAATCCTAACCTTGAAATTGAAGGGGTCGTTTTAACAATGTATGATAATCGTACGAACCTTTCATCCCAGGTTACTGAAGAAGTACGTCGCTATTTTAATGATAAAGTTTATAAATCCGTAATACCCCGTAACATTCGATTAAGTGAGGCACCAAGTTTTGGCCTTCCGATAACTCTTTACGATGAAAAATCTAAAGGAGCCGAGGCGTATATTGATTTAGCCAAGGAAGTGATAGCCAATGAATAAAAATCGGGGTTTAGGAAAAGGCTTAGGTGCCTTAATTCCGGAGCTGGCCGAAGAAAATCAAACGACTGAGGCCCAATTTGAAGTAAACATTGATGACATTCAAACCAATCCCTATCAACCCCGAAAAGAATTTATTGACGATAAGCTGAACGAGCTTGCGGAATCTATTAAAATCCATGGAATTATTCAGCCGTTACTTGTCCGGGAAATCGACGACAAATTCCAATTAATAGCTGGCGAACGTCGATTAAGAGCCGCTAAGCTCGTAGGATTAACGCAAGTTCCTGTTGTAGTCAAGGATATGACAGACCAGGCAATGATGGAAGTCGCTCTCGTTGAGAATTTACAGCGTGAGGATCTCAATCCAATCGAAGAAGCAGATGCTTATCAACGTTTAATTGATGAGTTTCAATTAACCCAGGATGAAATCGCCAAGAAAGTAGGAAAAAGCCGTCCTGCGATTGCAAATACTCTTCGATTATTAAATCTTCCTATAGAAATTCGTACTGATTTGGCCAAAGGGACTTTAACGATGGGGCATGCTCGTTCTCTCTTAAGTTTGAAGACTTCAGAAGAACAAAAACGGGTTTGGAGTCAGATTCAAGTTCAAGAAATGTCCGTTCGTGAAACCGAGGAATTTATCCGGCAGATTAATTCTCCTCCACCTGTTTCACGTGAAACAAAGAAAGTTTTGGTTAAGGCACCTATGCGGAAGGATCCCAACATAACAGAAATGGAAGATGAGTTACAACAACTTTTTGGAACGAAAGTAATTATTCATCAAACGGGTAGTGGTGGAAAAATAGAGATTGATTATTACGATGGGGAAGATTTCGAGAGAATCTGTGAAAAATTAATTCATTAAATAATCGGCGGCGAAATTGATCGCCGTTTTTGTTTCACGTGAAACGAGACAAAGTAATTTGTTAGCAAAATTCCCTAGTATAAGGATTTATATCTTTAATTTAGGTTGTTCCAATCGGTTAATTTCAGGCGGACTTAAGAAATCGATGGGGACAGAAAATCAAAGAATCTAGATAGGATGATCAACGGTTATGGATAAGGAAATTATATTAAGTTGGCTTGAGGAGATTGCTAAGGGCCAAACTCAGCCGGAAGAGGTTTTAAAAAAATTAAATGATTTTCCCTATCAAAATCTTGGATTTGCGAATATTGATACGCACCGCAATTTAAGAAATGGTAATTCAGAAGTTATCTATTGCCCAGGAAAGACTTTGGAACAAATTGTTACCATTTTTAGAAACCTTGCTGATCAATCTCTTAATGTTATGGCATCTCGTGCCAGTAGGGAGGTTTTTCAGGAAATTCAAGGGCAAATTAATGATGTCCAATATTTTGAGCAGGCAAAGATTGTCGCTTTGTGGCGAAATAAAAAAATTAGTGAGGGGATCATTGGTGTTTTGTCGGCTGGCACGGCTGATTTGGCTGTTGCAGAAGAGGCATGTGTAACGGCCGAAATTTTGGGAAGTCGGATTCAAAGAATCTATGATGTTGGTGTGGCAGGGATTCACCGTTTATTTGATAAAAAATCGGTTATTGATCAATGCAGGGCATTGATAGTCGTAGCAGGTATGGAAGGAGCCTTGGCTAGCGTAGTAGGAGGTTTGGTTGATAAACCTATCGTGGCCGTACCGACTAGCGTGGGATATGGAACCAATTTTCAAGGAATAGCTCCCCTGTTAAGCATGTTAAACTCATGCTCCGGCGGAATAGGAGTCGTAAATATCGATAATGGATTTGGCGCAGGAGTATTAGCACATCGGATTAATATGTTGGGGGAGGCTCATTAACGACTCTCTGAATTTGGAGCAACCATAGTGTAATATATCCTCTGGCTTTTATTGCTTTGAATTTTATAAAGTTAGAACGGTATAAAATGAATTTATGCATAAGCATTATATCAAGATAGCCTTAGTTTCTGGGATGAATATGTCATCAATTGGTGTTGAATTTCAAAAGTACTATCTATATAATCTTATTTTTGTTATTACCGATGATGCTGAATTCAAATTGATTGTATTGTGCTTTTCAAAAGAATAAAACTATTCATTAAGGATTTGTTAGCAGATTATATACGCCAATATCAATGTAGCCCTTATCATCTTGCTAGTCCCAACTTAAGAAATGCTTTTAATCCGGATCCAAGTTGTAAGCAAGCCTAAGTCGAACAGTCACCTCGGCCACATTTTTATTCTCTCAAGTACCCCGGCAGGTCGGAGCGGATAACTATCTTAATTATACCCAATTTTATGGAGCGCTATTGGCGATTGTCGCATAGAGAAACAAACATATAAAAAGCCGGACTATACTTTTGTTTATATGGAAGGCAAAACAATCTTACACCTGTTTTAATTATATAGTGATAAAATATTAAGATACTCCGATTGACTTTCATAGTTTATTAGGGATGTCATAAAGGACATAAAATAAATCAGATTGTTTGGCCTAGTAACACCTGTGAGTCTCAACAATCTTTAATCGATTTATAATTGATTTCAGGAAAACATTTCGTTTAATATTATATGAGGAAGTTTTTATAAGAATTCTTTGATTTTTCCTTTTCTAAATTAAAGATATACAAAATAATTGAGTGGAAGGCTACAGAAACTGACGAAATAAATTTATGGTTTTTTCTGGAAATTTGTTTTAAAAAAGAATAAGAACTTGTTGTTTTATTAGAAATGACTATAGAGAGGCAAAAATCAAAGAAGAAAAATTTTAAAAAATGGAGGAGCAGGTTCATACTTTGAAGAATAATTCTTTTGTAATTTTAAGATCAAACAGATAAAACTGGAAAGGTTGCTGCTCCAATGAACGAAGTTACGCTTTTTAATAATTGGCTTGCCCAAAATATGATGGTGATTTTTTTAACAATTATTGGTTTAAATGTTTTGTTGATTATTCTTTTTCTAGCAGCCCATTTTACTTTAAAGAAATATAAAAATTTATTAAAAAGGGCTGAGGGTAAAGATTTAGAACCATTATTGCTTGAATTATTAGAGAAAACAAATCAAGTTTTTCGTAAACAACAACAAATCGATGAGCGTCTCACAAATAACCAAATATTAGCCGAACGGCATTTGCAGAATTGGAGTTTGGTTCGTTTTCAGGCCTTCGAAAATACTGGGGGAGACCAAAGTTTTGCTTTTGCTATGCTCGATGCCCTAGGTGATGGAATCGTAATGAGTAGTATTTTTGGCCGGGAAGAAGCCCGCGTTTATTGCAAACCAGTTCAAAAGGGTTCATCGATATACCCTCTATCTGATGAAGAAAAAGAAGCAATTGACAAGGCCATTAATGGGGCCACTAAGAAAGCTGAATAAATCCACGAAATTTTTAGAAAGAGCAGGATTTTTTAGGATTTCAGCAGGAGAACCATGGGGGTTGTCGAAATATAACTTCCCATCCATTTTTTTGGAATTAAAATAAATGGAAAAAGAATTTGTTAGCTTTTTTTTTGAGGTGGAGCATGAAAAAAATCCTGAAATATATAAAAAAGAAATTTGGTAAGGGATTTACCTTTATGCTTGTTCCCAATTCCTCAGGAGGCCAGGTTAAGAGCGTTGGTATACCTTTCTGGTCGGTTTTGTGTATTGCAGTAATTATCGTGTTTAATTTATATGTTTTTTTTGCATACACCATGCAGGTTAAGCAGATATACCATTTCCGTGAGGATGTTCGAGCCAAAAAACACCAGATAGCCAAGTTAGAGAAAGAACAACGGGAAGTAAAACCCACGTTACAAAAAAGTTATCAAATCGCTGAAGAGTTAAGCCGTTTAAAACTGGAACGAACGAAAATTTTAACGATTTGGCGGGCAATTCAGCAAAAGGGCGGAAGAGCGGCGACTCAGGCCAGCCGCGGTGTATTTATCAGAACGAATCCTTACATATTAGATTCCAGTAGTGATTCAGATAATAAAACTTCTTTAAATGATTTGAAAAAAAATTTGGCTCAACTTCATGCATATATCAAAGAGGAGGATATAAATCAAAAAAGGTTGTATGAAGACCTTAAGTCTTATAATATTCAACTAGATCATACGCCTTCGATTTGGCCGGTCAATTCGGGTTTTATTACATCTCTTTTCGGTAATCGCTTTCACCCATTATTGGGATATTACAAAGAGCATACCGGTGTGGATTTAAAAGCTTTCTACGGTAGCCGGGTAGAGGCGGCTGCCGATGGTGCGGTTGAAACAGCCGGATATATGAGTGGTTATGGTTATGTTGTAATTATTAAGCACGGATATGGGTATGAAACGTTGTATGCTCATAATTCCAAGATTTTAGTTTCCCCAGGACAAAATGTTAAAAAGGGACAAATTATCAGTCTTTCAGGTAGCAGTGGCGACAGTACCGGGCCCCACCTCCATTATGAGGTTCATATAAATGGCCATCCAGTAAATCCAGTATCTTTTTTTAGAAATTAACGGGGAGGGTTACATTTGCAATCACATAACAAGGACGGCATTAATTCACGTAAAGTGGATACTTTAGTCGGTAAAGAATGTAGTTTCAAAGGAAATTTAGAAGCTCCTGGTGGAGCGTTACGGATTGATGGTTATTATGAAGGTGAACTTCATATTGGGGGAGATTTGATCGTAGGAGAAAGCGGTAAGGTGGTTGGTAATCTTGTCGCTAGAAATATTATTATTGCTGGAGAAGTGAAAGGTTCGATTGAAGCTCGCGGAAGACTTGAATTGGCACCTACTGCAAAAGTTACTGGCGATTCAAAAATGACAACTTTAGTTGTGGAAGATGGAGCCTATTTACAAGGACTTTGTTCACCTATGCCTAGGGGTGAGCTAAAGGAAAGAGGGAAAGCTCTACGAGTTGATACACCAACTGAAGCCTAATTTAAAAAACTCCTTCAATGGAGTTTTTTTTTATGTCTTTTAATGGAGATGTTGAATGATCAATTTATTGGAAGGCCATAATAAAAAGGAAAGGTGGAAAGTTTATAAATGAGGACTTTCCGCTTTTAAGTATATAGAGGAGGTTTTTAATGTCTAAAATAGTAGCCATTGAAGATGGGATTATGAATTTAAAGCCTTTTATTGAAAGCGAAGGGTTTCAGGTGGTAAAGATTAAAGAAGGCCAAAATGCTGATGCTTATATTATCTCGGGGCTAGATGAAAATGTAACCGGTGATATGACAAGAGCAGGGGAGGGTTTTTTAATTAATGCCAGAGGCCGGCAACCTGAAGAGATAATGTATGATTTGCAAAAACATTTTCGATTGATGGAATCGTAATTAAAAAATTTTTATAAAGGGAACAGGAAATTAAAAAAAGCAAGCCATTTGATAATATAGCTTGCTTTTTTTAATTTTTATAAATCCTCTTTTTATATCATTTAAAGGCTTAGAATACACCGAGATATTGATCGGTTTCCCATTGGTGAACTTGGCTGCGATATACTTCCCATTCGATAGATTTTGCTTCTAAAAAACGGTAAAAAATGTGCTCACCGAGGGTTAAAAGGATTAGCGGATCCTTTTCCATCTCCACAAGAGCCTCATATAATGAGTCAGGAAGAGCGGTTATGTTTTCGAGAGAACGTTCCACCGGGGTCATCAAAAAAATATTTTTTTGAATTGGGGCGCCAGGATTGATTTTATTGGTAATGCCATCTAGACCGGCTTTAATCATTAAACTGATAGCTAAGTAAGGGTTACAACAAGGATCGGGGCTTCTTAATTCAAGGCGTGTATTAATGTCGCGAGAAGCAGGGACCCGAATTAGGGCACTTCGGTTCGAAGCTGACCAGGATTGATATACGGGAGCCTCATACCCCGGTATTAAGCGCTTATACGAATTAACCAAGGGATTGGTAATTGCCGTAATTCCTTTGGCATGTTTTAATAGTCCACCGATAAAGTAAAGTGCTGTCGGACTTAGCTCATTGGCAGCATTCGGATCAAAAAAAGCATTTTGTCCATCTTTAAATAAAGATAAGTGAATATGCATACCAGAACCGTTGATGCCGAAGACAGGTTTGGGCATAAATGTTGCATGCAATTTATGGTTTAATGCGATAATTCGGGTTACAAATTTAAGGGTGGTAACACGATCGGCCGTTGTTAAAGGATCCGAATATTTAAAATCGATTTCATGTTGACCGGGAGAAACTTCGTGATGGGAAGCTTCAATTTCAAACCCCATTTCTTCTAATGTAAGCACGATTTCACGGCGGGCATTTTCTCCCAAGTCATTCGGTGAGAGGTCGAAGTAACCGCCCTTATCTTGGGCAACTAAAGAAGGGGAGCCGTCTTCATTTGACTTAAAGAGGAAAAATTCACACTCCGGACCTATGTTAATCGAAAATCCTAAATCCTCGGCTTCTTTGATGGTTTGTTTTAAAATAAAACGGGGATCGCCTTTAAATGGCTCCAATTCAGGGGTATAAATATCGCAAATGATTCTAGCGACAGCCCCTTCTTTAGGACGCCAGGGGAAAATAGCAAAGGTATTTAAATCAGGCTTTAAAATCATATCCGATTCCTCGACGCGGGTGAATCCTTCTATTGAAGAACCGTCGAACATGATTTCATTATCCAAGGCTCGGGGGAATTGGCTAACTGGTATTGCTAGATTTTTAACCACCCCCAAAATATCGGTAAATTGCAATCGGATAAAACGAACATCCAGTTCCTTACATTTTTTAAGCACTTCTTCCTTTGTCATTTTGAATCCACATCCTTATTTTCTTTTGTGCTGTAACCAATTATTTAAAGCTTCCTGATTATTAACAGGATATAAAGAAGTAAGCTTAGGCGCTTCCGGACGGTGAGAACTAAATACTGCCGGAGTCGATGGTGCAGCAGGTACTGTCGGGGGTATTACAGCTTCAGTGCTTTTAGGACTGTTGATAATCGCTTTAATACCGTCTAAATTGAGTCCTTTTTCAAGTAATCTTTTGATCAATAAAAGGTTTTCAACATCTTGCGGCGTATACAATCTTTGATTGCCTTTAGAACGGGCAGGCTTGATCAGATCGTGGGATTCATAATAACGAATCTGACGAGCAGTTAAACTCGTCATTGTCATCACTACACTGATTGGATAAATAGAATCATTATTAGCCATTAAAATACTCCTCAATTCCAATCATAAATAAAAACTATTCTAAATAAGTATACGGGAATGTTAGAGAAATGTCAACAATTAGACAGCATTTGGAAACGCGAGGCAGAGAATGGATAAAATGAGAGAAAGTTGTCGGACAAAAGCTGAGAAGCATTTGGCTCAGGCTTTACAGGCTAAGAAGTGGATATTTAAACAGAATCAAACTTTGGAAGGGTATGAAGTTGATTTTTGGTTTCCCAATTACCACTTGGTCGTTGAAGTTGACGGATATACTCATTTAAGCAATGAACAACGGCGCCTAGATCAGAGTAAAGACCATTTTTTGATGGATAGGGGGATTTTGGTGATTCGAATTAGTAATCAACAAATCCGCGAGAACCTTCAAGAATGTTTGGCAGAAATTGAACAAACAATCCAGCGGCTAAGTGGGATGGATAGTAAAGGGTTGATAAATGATGAATGGAAAAAAAGACTTCCCAAGATTCAGACCATTCAGGAATCAAATCATAAAAAGCCGAAAACTATTGAAGACTATTTCTTAAGCCTTGGAGAAGAATCGTAAAGATTGATCCGGTTCACAAATATAAAAATGGTTTCCCCAAAAGTTTGTAGGGGTTGAAGAGCGTTCATAAAATGCAAATTGACTCACTTGTCGGGAATTAGTTATAGCTTTAAGAGTTTTACATAATTGAATTTTAGAGAGCGAGCTATTCAAACGAGCAATAAAATTTTGCCGTAAATTTAAATATAGTGAATTTACTCTTTTGATGTAAGCGAGAGTCTCCCGTATTCGGGGTACTCTACCTAACCTGGCGACACGGGATGGGCCGGCATTATAAGCTGCCAAGATGAGATTGGTATCGCTAAATTGAGTTTTTAAATATTGAAGAAACCGAGTGCCGGCATAAATGTTTTCTTGAATATTAAAAGGATTACGGATATGCATAGCACGATAGACGCAAAAGGTTAACTGCATGAGACCAAGAGCATTACAAGGCGAAACCGCTTTAGGATGAAATGAAGATTCGGCAGCAATTATACTTGAGATAAAGAAAGGATCAAAGCCAGTCGTTTCTGCTTCCGTCAATATTGTTTTACATACTAATTTTTTTTGATCCAGCGATAAGGCGGGATTATAAGTATCGATAAGTTGAAATAACAATTGGTGCTGGTACTCAACGGCTCCGGTTTGCCCATCATATCCATTGATATCGTTTATTTCATAGGTTGTGGTGGCAAATGCCGAAGATGTAACTATTAATAAAAGAACAGCCGTCAATGCAATTATATATTGAATAAAGTGTTTTACCATTATCAAAACCTCCTAAAGGGTATCTTTCTAGGAAGTATTGGTAATTGGTAACGATATTATACATTGGAAGGTTATTATGGTGTTAGTTTCACGTGAAAAAAAGTTAAGGATTCCAGCGTAATTTGGGATTGCGAGCTGCTAGGGTTTCATCGACTTTTGAGATTGATGTATGATTGGGGGCCGTAGTGAGAGTCTCAGGTGAATGAATTGCTTCATAGTAGATTTGAGCCATTATCTCAATAAAATGGTTTAATGTATCAAGACTTTCAGTTTCAGTGGGTTCGATCATGAGGGCTTCTTCTACGATCAAAGGGAAATAAATGGTTGGGGGGTGAATCCCAAAATCCAGGAGCCTTTTTGCGATATGGAGTGCCAAGATATGATAAGGTTTTAAATTCGCAGCAGATATCACAAATTCGTGCATGCAAAAACGATCATATGGTAATACAAAATAATGTTTGAGCTTGGATTGTAGATAATTTGCATTTAAAATGGCATCCCGGCTGACCTGCGCCAAACCCTCGGCACCCATGGAACGAATATAAATTAAGGCTTTGATAGCCACACCGATATTCCCATAAAACCCATGAATTTTTCCAATGCTCAAAGGTCTATCATATTCCCAATTGTAGCCATTAGCGGTTTTTTGAATAATGGGATAGGGTAAGAATTTCGCTAAAAAACTTTTCACTCCAACGGGGCCTGAACCAGGTCCACCCCCGCCATGAGGCGTAGCGAAAGTTTTATGCAAATTGAGATGCATAATGTCAAAACCCATATCGCCCGGCCTAATCAGCCCCATAATAGCATTTAGGTTGGCTCCGTCATAATATAAGAGGCCGCCTGCCCCGTGAACCAAATCGGCAATACAAGTGATTGAACGTTCGAAGAGTCCTAAGGTATTTGGATTGGTTAGCATGAGGCCGGCTGTTTTTTGGCTTAAAAGAGATTTTAAGTGGTCGAGATCGACTAATCCCTCATTATTACAATGAACGGTAATCGTTTCGAATCCGGCCATTGCCGCACTGGCTGGATTGGTACCGTGAGCTGAAGAAGGAATAAGTATCTGGGTACGCTTATCTTCTCTCTGTAAGTCTAGATGCTGTCTTAAAATTAACAGGCCGGTTAGTTCTCCATGAGCACCGGCTGCTGGCTGTAAAGTAAAAGCATCCATTCCGGTGATTTCTTTTAGATGTTGTTCAAGTTCATAAAGAATCGATAAGGTGCCTTGAGCAATCTTTTCAGGTAATAAGGGGTGTATATCAATAAACTCAGAAAGTGAGGCCAAGTCTTCATTTATTTTAGGATTATATTTCATAGTACATGATCCTAAAGGATAAAAGCTGGTATCAACACCGTGGTTGTGAGTAGAAAGGTTAGTATAATGACGAACAACATCAATTTCAGCCAACTCGGGGAAATTTAAAAAAGATTGGCGTAATTGGGTAGACTTTATTTTGTGGGTGTTAAAACTATCAGGAACTTGGGTGGCGGGAAGTAACCAAGCCCTTTTTCCAGGAACTGTTTTTTCAAAAATAACCTTGGCATCTTGGTGAAAATAATCAATCATCCTAATTGCCCCATTTCATGAACAAAATAGTCAAGTTGGTCTCTAGAAAAGACTTCAGTGGCGCAAATCAATAATGAATTTCTTAAGTCTGGGTAGGTTGATAGTAAATCAAAACCAGCCAGGATGTCCTTTTTTAATAAGTGCTCAATATAAAAAGAGGCAGGTTTAATAGTTTTTATGGGAAATTCCATAAAAAAAGGGTTATTAAACATCGGCTGGAAGCCAATTTTAAGGAGCTCTTGAAAAAGGTAATGGGCGTTATTAAAAGATCTTTGGGCAACTTCCCGAAAACCTACCGGCCCTAAAGTAGCTAAATAAATAGCAGCCCGCAGCGCACACAATGCCTGATTGGAACAAATATTGGAGGTGGCTTTTTCCCTTCGAATGTGTTGTTCCCGGGTTTGTAGAGTTAATACGAAAGCTCGTTTTCCCAAACGATCGACAGTTTCACCAACCAAACGCCCAGGAATACTGCGTTTAAAGCGTTCGGAAACAGCCATCAATCCAAGATAGGGACCGCCAAAAGAAAGGGGTATGCCTAGAGGCTGACCTTCAGCGACTACGATTTCCGCTCCCAGATGACCCGGGGATTCCAAAATACCTAAAGTCAGCGGATGTACATAACAAATGGCAATCGTGTTGTTATTTTTAGTTATCTGCAATAATTCCGGTAAATCTTCGAGGAGTCCGAAAAAATTTGGATTCTGAAACACCACAGCCGCAGTTTCTTTTCGAAGTAAATTTGCCAATTCAGGCGGGTTCATGATACCGTTTCGGGCCGGAATGAATTCAATGATTAGGTTGAAATGTTGAGTATAGGTTTTTATAACAGCTAATAGATGGGGATTTATCGTTTCAGGGATTAAGATTCGTAATGTTTTTGTAGTTTTCGTTTCCCGGATTGCCATTAAAACAGCTTCAGATAAAGCCGAAGCACCGTCATAGAGGGAAGCATTGGCAATGGGTAAACCGAAAAGCTCACTGATGAAGGTTTGATATTCAAAAATAGCCTGAAGGATACCTTGCGATATCTCAGGTTGATAAGGAGTATAAGCGGTATAAAATTCAGAACGATGAACCAAATGATCAATAATTGCCGGTATATAGTGATGATATGCACCTGCTCCTAAAAAAGATAGTTTTACCTTTTGATTTATGTCTGCTGTTTTTCGAAAATATTCATAGAGTTCAACCTCAGTCATAGGTGAAGGAAGATTTAAGGGATGATTCAAACGCTTTGAGGAAGGCAAGTCGGATAATAAGTCTTCTACCGAGTCCACACCAATTTGGTGCAGCATCGAAATTCGATTAGCATCCGTTAGCGGGAGATAGGGGTGCTTCATTTTTTCAAGCTTGATCCTTTCTATTTAGAAAATAAATCCGTCATTATTATTCATTCAACCGCCCCGGCTTATCGGGGATGGATGATAACCGAGGAAAAACATGCGTCGTCTTAATTAATGTCATAGTTTTCCAAACCTCTCGTTTTCCGGGAAACGGGCTCCCTAACAACGGTGTAGCCTTCAAATTGTTGACTTTCTTGAATAAAAAGGCAGATTGACGACTTTGGCATTTAATAGTTTACCTCTTATATCAATCTGTAATTCTGTTTCAAGTTTATCGGCGTGTATGTAAGAAGTTTGCACCAAAGCAAGAGCCATGTTTTTGGATAAAAAGGGACAATAATTGCCTGAGGTGACATAACCGATATTCCGGCCGTTATAGTAAACCTGACAATCGGAACGGGGAATGCCCCGATCGATCATTTCAATACCGATGAGTGAATGAGGTATACCAGTTAATTTCTGATGGCAAAGGGCATCTTTGCCTGAAAAATTAGATTTTTCAAATTGAATAAAACGTTCGAGACCTGCTTCAAGGGGTGAGATACTTTTGGTCAATTCATTGCCATATAAGGGTAAACTGGCCTCAAATCGAAGTGTATCACGGGCGCCTAGTCCTATAGGCAAGAGCCCCATTGGTGCACCATATTTTATGAGTAATTCCCAAACATCGATAGCATGTTCAGGCTGTAAATAGAGTTCGAATCCATCCTCTCCCGTATAACCGGTACGTGATATTAAGGCCGGGAATTTATTTTCAAGCATAATTTGAGGGACAAATTGGTAATATTTTAATTGATGGATTGGGGAGTCTGTGATTTGTTGGAGCAAAGGGAGAGCATGTGGACCTTGAATTGCCAACTCTGCCGTTTGCTCAGAGACGTTATCTAAGGAAATATTAAAGCCGGTTGCAAGGTTCCTAAGCCATTGATAATCAGAAGATATGTTGGAGGCATTTACCACCAAAAGGAACTGGGTGGGTCCGTAACAATATACCAGTAAATCATCGAGTGTGCCTCCGTTATCATCACATAAAGGCGAATAACGAATCCGGCAAAGCTTAAGAGTTGATATTTCATTGGTTAATGCGAAATTCAAAAAAGGAACAGAGTCCGGTCCTTCAACCATAATTTCTCCCATATGGGAAACATCGAAGAGGCCGACCATCTGTCTGACGGTCATATGTTCATTAATAATCCCACTGAATTGGACAGGAAGTCTCCAACCGTGAAAATCAACGAGTTTCGCCTGATACTTTTGGTATATTGGGAAAAGGGGTGTAATTGGCATTTTGGTTCCTTATAGCCTAAAATTAGGAGCAACTGTAAGAAAAGTCGTTCATGGCTGCAGTCATTGATGATTATCTGCATATTTAAAATCTTGATACTAGATGGACAGAAAATATTTACCCGGTGATGGTTTTTTAAAACTCAAAAAATCGATTTTTGGAAGAACTAACTTTGGAAGATTAACTAAGAATTTAGTTGAGATCGCCCCTGTAAAGCTGGAATTGAAGCTGCTATGAAATCGGCAATTAGGCCAAGTAATATTGGAATACCTAGGAATAATAAGTAATCCACAGGAATCCAAAGGGAATTTATGAATCGGTAAAAACCAATAATAGGTAAACAACCAATAAAAATGGTAATAACTGGTATCAAACCATTCGCAATATTAACACGACCTTTAATCATTATATATCCCATAGTAATTGACAATAAAGGGCTTAACAATAGAAATGGAAAATAAACCCAGGTTAGAAAATAAAGAGAAGAGGGATTCGACCATTTAACAAATGCTAAAAACAATATTACCGGCAAGATGAGCAAGAAAACGTTGTAAAAGAAAATAATAAAAGTGCAAACTATAATTTTACGCATTCAGATAGCCTCCAATATTTTATATGAAAAGAGGGCACAGACTAGAACTATTAACGCAGTAGAGGTGAAAAGTTATATGAATTTAAGAAGTTACGGTTCCATCATTATTTTGGTAATCCTATTCTTACTGTCAATTTATACGCTTTGTTCAGCAGAAGATTCCTATAATGGAATGGTCGTGGGTCAATCGGTTCGTCTTCGAGCCGGACCCAATCGAACAACTGGGATTATAATGGTTTTGAATGAAGGTGTTATAGTGGAGGTGGTAGAAAAAAACATTTCGTGGTATAGGGTGGTTCTAGGTAATGGCAAAGAAGGATGGATCTATCAAGACTATATAACAACTCAAACAAAAGAAATCCAAAACAGGACCGCTTTTATTAATCAAGCTCGGGAACTTGCGGAGTTTGCTAAAAGTTATCTGGGTTTTAAATATGCTTATGGCGGAATAGGTCCTTCTGGTTTTGATTGTTCCGGTTATACAATGTATGTATATGGGAAATTTGGATATAAACTACCTCATAGTGCTTCTTCACAAATGAATTTTGGTGAAGGAATTAAACGAGGGGACTTAGCTTTAGGTGATTTGATTTTTTTTAAGACAATGCGTTCTCCATCCATCAACCATGTCGGAATTTACCTTGGAGATGGAAGTTTCATACACGCAGCTTCGGGAGCGGGCCGGATCAAAATAGATTCGGTTCTTAGTCATTATTATAGCAGTCGATATTGGGGTGCCCGTAGGATTTTGGTGTATAGTTTGGAAAAGAGTTTGAATTCAAAGTAACTCATAAAAAAAGGGGCTGTCCTAAAAGTAAATTTATCGGGCAAAGATATACAACATATAATAGCCTGTTTAATTCATGATGTTATATATTGTATATCTGACATGTTTCCATATCTGATATGTTACCATATCTTGCTGATTTTAAAGTACTTTTTAGACAGCCTCTATCTTTGAGCAAGTTTTGATTTGCGATTTATTGAAAAGCCGGATATTTGGATAACTCGTAGCGGTTGGTGGGATTCCATAATAAGAAATCACGGACGCCGTTATCTTGTAAAGCCTTGATCTGCAGTCGCAATTGCTCTTTTCCATAGGGATGACCAAGGGAAAAGTCTTGAATCCAAGGGCGAAGTTTTCTAGAGTCACCCTTAAGCCGCCGATTGGCGTCTTGCATTGCTCTTGAAATGATCTCATAAGGATAAGAGTCGGGATCTTTATAACCAAAGGAACCTCTTGGATAATGAGAGGGATAAATCATCGGTGAAATGTAATCAACTGCGGGAGCAATTTTTTCGAGTTTTTGACCGATATTTAAATCATCAGGCATTGACAATACTAATCCAAAAATGTCCGCTGAAAGGGGAACGCCCATCGCATTGATGTCTTTTTTAGCATATAACAGAAAATCCCGGATTACATCTTCCTTTAATTGACCTGTAGAAAATGGGTAAACACAATTGCGGAGTAATCCGTCACTCAGAAAGCGGACATAATCAAATTGGATCTCTGAAAATCCCATATCAATTGCTTCTTTAGCAACATCTACATTATATTTCCAAACTTTTTTACAATTAGGGTCAACCCAGATCATACCTTTATAATCTCTCCACAAACCACCGTTCTTATCAAGAACGGCAAGCTCTTGGTGCTTTTTAGCTAACAAAGGATCTTTAAAGACTACGATCCTTCCAATGACATAGATTTTTTGCTGCTTTAAACGGGCAACCAGTTCTCGAAGATTTGGAATGCGGTTTGAACCCGATCCGATTTCTTTAGCTACGGGTATCGATGAAGGATAGCTGATGGTTCCAGTGTCGTCCTTAAGATCGATAACTATCGAATTACTACCGGATTGCTTTATAAATTGAGCAATTTGGTCAATTCTTTGAGTACCGGCAATCCAGGAAGTACTGTAGGCTCCGATAACCGGTTTTGGTGTTAAATGAGGCGGTAATTTGGAAGAAGTTTGGTCTACTGCTGAAGGTTTGGGATTTTCTGCAACTTGTTTGTCAGTTACTTTATCAGTAGCTGTCTGCTGCGGAGTAAAGAATTTCTTTTCTGCTAAGGCTAGGGTATAAAAACCGCAAAGCAGAACGAAGACCATAAGAAATAAATGAGTTCTCTTGATTTTCATCGTCGGTAAATCTCTCCTTTAATAGATATACTTGCATTTTTCGAGACTTTTCCGTACTTTCCTTTATGAAAAACGAGGAAACGACAAATATTTTTCCGATTCAAAGGGATAGTTCGATAAAAAGTCATTATACTAAATAATGAAATTTTAAATTAGGAGATGTGAAATTTTGCGTGGTTTCCTAAAGGTCGTTATTGTTATCTTGATTTTAATAATGGCAATACCTCTTTTAAATACAGATATTTGTCGGGCGGATTGGACCTATACGGTTAAAAGAGGGGATACATTATATCGGATTGCCCAAAAAACGGGTTTAACGGCTAAAGAGATCCGGGATCGAACGGGCTTAAAACGGAATGAGTTGAGACTGGGTGAACGATTAATTATTCCCTCAAGGAGTCGGGCGGAAACGAAGGTTCCGGCTTCGGGTAATATTAATTTACTCGCTCACATTATCCAAGGCGAAGCAGCTAATGAACCATATATTGGTAAAGTAGCGGTGGGCGGGGTTGTGATGAATCGGATCCAACATCCCCGTTTCCCGAAAACGATAGCAGGTGTCGTATATCAACCTCACGCCTTTGAATCAGTTACCAATGGCATCTTTAATAGGCCTGTTTCTACTGAAAGTTTACGCGCAGCAGTGGATGCAGTCAGCGGATGGGATCCATCAGGCGGCGCTCTTTATTTCTTTAACCCGGCCAAAACAAATAACCGTTGGATTTGGGCACGGAATATTATTACACAGATTGGACGGCATATTTTCTCAAGGTGATGGAGGAGGGTTATTTGAATGAAATTGGTTTTATGGATTATTCAATTTTTCATTCCATTCGTTGTCCTTTATTCAATCGGGTATTATCTGCCCGGTTTCAGCGCTTTAACCATACCTTGGATCCTTTTTTTAACGGTTTTAATTTTTGCCGGAAACCTTTTGGTTCAAAAAGCTTTCGGTGGAATTAAGAAGCCTTTAGGTAGAATTTTAATTGACTTTTTAGTTGCATTAATAGTCATATTCTCGGTAACCTTGGCTATTAATGGAGGAAGTGTTCCCTTGGGCGGTGCATTAATAGCAGCCTTAATTATAGCGGGGATCACAGAACTTATCTATCCGGAAAAAGTAATGGAAAGGAGAACACTGTGAATGAAAAATCTCGTAAACCTGGTGCTAAAATTTGCTTTCACATATTTGGTACTTTTTATTATGATTCCTATTTTGGGAAAAAGCACCTGGACCCAAACCATCGTATTGGGTTTAATTTTGGGCCTTTTATCTTATATCATCGGTGATATGTGGATATTACCAAAATTCGGAAATATTGTAGCAATTATCGCTGATTTAGGTTTGTCTGCATTAGTGGTCTGGTTGATGATGAAAGGTCTGCCTCACTTTGTTTTAACTTCAGGGGGCGTGTGGTCCATTGCCGTCGTTCTGGCAATCGGAGAATGGCTATTTCACAGATATTTATTGGCATCAAAGGCACCAAATAAATAGGATAGCTTTAAAAGTAAAACTAGGGACTTAAATAGCTATATTCATGGAATCGGTTATTTAGCCCTGATAAAGTTTTGATTTCAAGATAAATTGAGGCTGTTGGAGAGTATACCGACAGCTTTATTTTTTTGAGTAATTTCAACTCAAAATATGTCAGACATTTTTTAAAAAGATAAAACCCAAATGGCAGGAAACTCGGGGTGATAGGCGAATAAGAAATCGAAAATGGAGGTGTAACAATTTTGAGAAGTGAAAAAGTCCTGCAGGGAATTGAACGTGCGCCTCATCGTGCTTTGTTTAAGTCAATGGGGTACACTGATGAGGAGTTAAGGAGGCCGTTAATTGCGATAGCGAATTCGGCAAATGAAATTATACCAGGACATATCCATTTAGATACGATTGTCGAAGCTGTTAAGGCAGGAGTCAGGATGGCCGGGGGTACTCCGATAGAGTTTGGAGTGATTGGTGTCTGCGATGGTATTAGCATGGGGCATGAGGGAATGAAATATTCCCTGGCCAGCCGGGAATTAATAGCCGATTCAATCGAGAGCATGGTGATGGCCCACTCGTTTGACGGGCTGGTTTTAGTACCGAATTGCGATAAAATAATACCAGGGATGTTAATGGCAGCCGGAAGGTTAAATATACCGAGTATCGTCATAAGCGGCGGTCCGATGTTAGCCGGGAATTTCCGGGGTGAACGGGTCGATTTGAATCATTTGTTTGAAGGCGTTGGTGCGGTATCTGCCGGAAAAATGACAGAAACGGACTTGAAAGAACTGGAAGAGACTGCTTGTCCGGGCTGCGGTTCGTGTGCCGGAATGTTTACTGCTAATACCATGAATTGTATGGTTGAAGTATTGGGAATGGGATTACCGGGGAATGGTACGATTCCTGCAGTGGATGCCAGGCGGGTGCGTCTGGCAAAAAATGCGGGAATGAAAATTATGGACTTGGTTAAAAACGATGTCCGGCCGAGGGACATCATGACGGAAGAAGCTTTCACCAATGCTTTTACAGTGGATATGGCAATCGGAGGGTCAACCAATACGGTTTTACACTTACCGGCGATTGCGTATGAGGTAGGAATCTCATTAAGTTTGGATTGGGTCAATGAAGTGGGCCGTAAAACACCCCATCTTGCCTATTTGAGACCTGGCGGTATTCATCACATTCAAGATCTGGATGAAGCCGGCGGTATCCCTGCGGTTATGAAAGTCCTTAGTGAACAAGGCTTAATTAAAACCGACACTAAAACAGTAACAGGTCAAACAACCGGAGAGAATATTGCCGATGCGAAAGTTAAACGGCCTGATGTGATAAAAACTTTTGAGGGGGCTTACCATGCCGAAGGGGGACTGGCAATTTTATGGGGAAACTTGGCTCCCGATGGTTGCGTTGTCAAACAATCGGCAGTAGCCCCTGAGATGATGCAACATCAGGGTCCGGCCCGGGTTTTTGATGGTGAAGAGCAAGCGATTCAGGCGATTTGGGATGGTAAAATCGTTGCCGGAGATATTGTGGTAATCCGTTACGAAGGACCCAAAGGCGGCCCAGGAATGCGGGAAATGTTGGGACCGACCTCATCCATTGCCGGAATGGGCCTTGATAAAGAGGTTGCCCTATTGACTGATGGACGGTTCTCCGGCGCCTCCCGGGGAGCCTCGATCGGGCATATTTCTCCGGAAGCGATGGAAGGCGGGCCCATTGCTCTGGTAAAGGAAGGGGACATTATTAAAATCGATATTCCCAATCGCAAGATTGATGTGCTAGTAAGCGAGGAGGAACTTGCTAAACGCAAGGCAGAGTGGAAACAGCCGGAACCGCGAGTAAAGACGGGTTATTTGAGTCGCTATAGTCGCTTGGTTACCTCAGGAAACACCGGTGCAGTGATTAAGTGAGACCTGACCCCGATTATCAGGATTGACCTGGATTGGCAGGATAAGACCCCGATTTACAGGATTTAATTACAGTTATTGGATTGAAAATTAGATTTCACAGGATTTTAAGGGCCGTCTCTTTAAAAAAGAGACGGTCTGAATTTAGTGGTAGTCTTATTTTCCAGGTACTTTTTATCGGAAAATTACAGTCTATTGCTTAAATTGCTCTTTATTTGGAGGTTTACCAATATCAGTTTTCCTTAATTGCCGGCAAATTTAGTTTTTGAGAATCATGATGCCGAAATTGTAAGAATAAAAGTGAAAGGTCAAGAATTCTTCCCTCAATATTCTTGACTCAATTTTTAGTTTTTATGATCATCCAACCGATACTGAATAACGAAATATTGGTTTATTAATAAATTTGTATTGATAATAAATTAATTCACTCGTCGGTATTGATTTTAGGAAACTCCATAGAATGAATCCCTTTATTTACGAGTGTTACAAATTGTATAAGTAAATATTGACAATTAATATGTCTGGCATTATTATAGAGTGTAATAATTTGATTCGAATCTGGGGGGATGGTGTAGCGCACTTCCCTCCACGTGATTTGTAGTTGTCTGTTATCTCAACACTTTATTTTAAAAACAAAAATAGCTCAAAGGCAACAGTTTCATTCCGTTTTGTGCCTTGAGCGTAGCGAAAGGAATGGTTATAAAAATGAAAATAACAGGGGCGGAAATCCTGCTTGAGAGTTTGCAAAGAGAAGGAGTCGAGGTTATCTTCGGGTATCCCGGTGGACAGGTGATTCCGATTTATGATGCCCTATATGATTCAAAGATTCGGAACATACTGGTGCGCC
>JAEZKW010000328.1 GCA_023415375.1 Bacillota bacterium | reverse complement strand
GGTAAATGCTCTGGGTGATATTTTCTGCCTAGCTTCTGAAAAAGCTTGTTTAGTAATCGAACTTTCTTCTCCCGGTAAAGCTTTAAAAAAGTTGTCGAGTTCGATTTGGAGTGATTTTTTCTTGTTGTTTAGGATAAAAGAGATTAGATTAACAAAACCCATTTTTCCCTCTTTAGTAAAATATGTGGGACGAAGTCTAACATCACAAAGATAGGTGATGCTGTTGATGATCCCGGCGGTTAGTTTGATAGCTTTGAGTATTTTCGCTATTCCCATTTGAAACCCCTTTAATCGAACGGTTATACCAAAAATGGTATCCTCGACGATTATTGGGCGATTTCTGATTTGTCAAGGGGTTTGATGAATTTTGTTCTCTTTTTTATAAATTTTTTTAAACCTAAAAATTCTATTTCCCAAATATTTGAAGCGTAGCTTGATGACATTGGGATGGGACCTCTCCCGGCGGTCCAGGATGGTAATACCCCGCAGTTCAAACTCGGCTGTATCGGTAAAAGCGTTGACCAGACGGATGATTTCTCCCTTCGTATGAATCACATTGCATTGCCGCTCAGCAAAACCATTGATAAATCCATCCCGATGCTGATTGGAAACCACTGTGAAAGGATACTTTTTGGGGTTTACCCCGGGTTGAGTGATTTTAAGAATATGCCATAGTCCACTTCGTTCCTCCGGGGAAACCACGGTAATCTCCTCGGCGGAGCGGGAAAGATATTTCACGGTTTGCTGATCCTCATTCACCAAATACTCATGACTGGCGCCGTATTTAGCGATGGCGACGGGATGTTCGAAATTGACCTTGTCCAAAGCGGGTACCGGATAGCCGCTGGTTTTGAGCAGCAGCCGCTCGATATTCCATAATAGGAGTACATTGCTCTTTTTATAAGGCTCGTACTCTCCCAAATTAAAGCGGATTTCCATTAGCGCGTGCGCACCTTCACTATCCTTGCCGGAAAGGTCAATCGCCGTCTCCCAGCCTGTCAGGCATACTTCGAAAAATTTGTTGGCATAAGGGTTATTCACCGTCTTCCAGGGGATACCGTTCCGTTGAAAGATTTGATATAACCGTTCGATCTCCCGGCTATATTTCAGAGCAGGCTCTAATGTAATTTGAATGGGATACTTTCCGGTGGTTGTAACCAATTCCCCTTGATATAGCCGGGGACTCTCCAATAACTCACGGATCTGCGGGTAGGAGCATTCCAAAAAGACCGTAAATAAGGGGATACTCTCGCGACGAGCGATTTTTTCGGCGATCTCTTTCAGATTAAATTTCGGCTGAGAGGCTTCTTCCGGAAAGACCGGATAAAGGAAGTCATCGATGGGGTCCAGCTGATCCCGGGGACAAACCGCGAAATAGAGGGTGGACTTTTGCCCCTCATCGGGAATCTCTTTAAGGACTCGTTCTTCCAGAGCTTGATTGGCGTTTTCCTGATAATCGATAATGCCGGTAAACAGCCCGCTCATAATGTCTCTCAGCAACCGCCGCTGCTCCAAGTCTTCAATTTGGTTCAGTTTTTCAAGAATAATCTCTTTCATGTCCAGGATCCTTTATATTGATATTGATGAATCCGATTGGCGGATATTTCCTTTTCTTACCTAAAGTATATCAAGATCCGTCACTAAAAAGAGTCTCAATTAACTAGGAGTAAATCGTGGCCAAGAATAAAAAAAGTCCTATATTTCTAGGACTCATTAAAAAGTGTCTCTCCCAGCTGGCAATAAAAAAACTGCTTAACAACTGATAATACGCCAAAGTGCACTATGTAAACCATGGTAAACATGAAATCAAAATCAATTCTAATTCCACCTTTTGATCTCACTTAGGCTGAACTTTTCCCCATTTGCCACCGCCGTATAAACCCAATCGGATTCCGATATCTTGCAGTCGCGCTTTCCCGGATACAAAATCCCGATCTTTTCGTGGACATAGACTTTATACACTCCGTCCCAGTCTGTATTCTGAACGTCTTCCACTTCATAATCCATCAACTGCTCATGGATTTGTTGTCGATTTAAGACAGCAACCAGATTCTTTTGGGACTGATATAAGCTGCTGCCGGGAGTGAGCAGGCTTTCGACAATGGAAAAATCGTTTTGGTTGACAGCGTCGATCATCGATTGCTCATACAAGCCCATGAATATGGATATAGCATCGCTCATTTTACTAAGCTGATCGACTACTGTGATGACCAAAGTTCCCTTTAAAAAATATTCATGGGCAATATGATATTCAATTTTGACCTTTCCTACCGATTTTGCCTTGAAGATGTAATCATTAGCCTGAATACCGCTAAGCATGTTTTCATCTATCACATTTGGATTATCAACCGCAATGACTACATTTCCGCTTACTGTATGATCCTTGGGCATTACAATCAATTTTTGTCCTTTTTCCAAGATGATCTTTTGATGGGTAAAAATTAGGGCCTCCTGTTCATCATCTTTCTTAACTTTGGGATCAATTCGATAATAGACTTTTCTTATATTACTAAGTCCCCTTGGAGAGGGATTATCTCCGGTGACTGTTACTTCAACATCTCCGGTCATCAAACGATTACGGGCATATATGCAATGGATAGTGCACTTTCCGGGCTTCAGCCCTTTAAAATAGCAATTATCAAAATAATCGTTATCTACGCAAATGGTCTGCCAATCAAAATCCAATTTATCGATAAAATCCCCCCCGAAACGCAGATCGGCGTTTTTAATGGAAACGGTTTGACCAATCGAAATTGTGATTTTAGCGGGATTAAAAACGACCTTATGTTTTTTCAAATCGATGTGGTACGATAAATGAATGTCCGACTCAGCGCCGACCGTTAGGTTTGGAAAACTTCGGCAAAGGATGAGAGTCAATAAGCTAATGGTTGCCAACCCTTGCACAATTGCTTTTTTTGAAATCATGCTTGTCTCCAATTATTTCTGATTTTATGGATGGCTCTCCGATCCGCAAAATAACCTTATTTATTTCATCCGGTCTCTTTTTTTAGTTTACCAGCTTCATAATGTAATCAAATCTGACTGTTTTAGCCCCTTTGTCACCTGGTTGAATCAAAATTCCAATCTTCTCACAATATCCTTTTCCTTGATATTGAAGGGAAACATTATTC
>JAEZKW010000218.1 GCA_023415375.1 Bacillota bacterium | reverse complement strand
GGTATATTGTTTATCATTCCCTGTTTATGGGTATGGCGTTTCGGGGTCAGGCATTACAGATCCACGGGGTCGTGAAGTTTC
This sequence comes from Bacillota bacterium, assembly GCA_023415375.1. Lineage (GTDB taxonomy): Bacteria > Bacillota > UBA4882 > UBA8346 > UBA8346 > UBA8346. The sequence continues at coordinate 5,886 of JAEZKW010000218.1, read as the reverse complement.
AAAGCGGGGAGTTAAAAAAATCTTACTTCAGCCAAATATTATAGTTAAGCTAAAATTCAGTGATCTGCCGGGGTTTGGCAGATTGTAATTGAGTTATTGATTACAAGGAGGAGATAGTATGCGTCAATTTAGTATTTTTTCCTGGTTTGGTTTCCCGATTCCCATGGAGGAACGTTTTAAATTGATTAAGGCGTCCGGGTTTGACGGAGTATTGCTTTGGTGGAGTGATGACCATTCTGATGTGGATGGGGATAAATTCCTGCAACCGGAATTGGCAAGACGTTGCGGGCTCTTCATTGAAAACATCCACACACCATTTGAGGGCATCAACTGTTTGTGGGAAGACGGCATCGCCGGGGATGATTTTGAAAAGAAGTTATCCGATTGTATTACCGACTGTTTCAAGTATGAAATACCAACAGCGGTGCTCCATGTTTCCCAGGGCGATAATCCTCCTCCGCCCAATCAAATCGGGTTGGACAGATTGAAACGATTGGTAGAGATCGCCGAAAGGAAAAATATAAATATTGCTTTGGAAAACTTACGTAAGCCAAAGTATTTGGATTTTGTTTTTGCAAACATCCAATCTGACCGGCTTGGCTTTTGCTATGATTCAGGTCATGAAAATTGTTATACGAAAGGCACAGACCTGCTTAGTCAATATGGTTCAAAATTGATGGCGCTACATCTGCATGATAATGACGGGACTGATGATCAGCACATGATTCCCGGTGAAGGATTGATTGACTGGGGAAATCTGAATAAGAAGCTTAAGGAGACCTGTTATACTGGACCCATTGCGTTGGAAGTAGAAAACAAAAATTTGTTGGATAGATGCAATGAAACACCGGAGCGCTTTTTGGAACGAGCTTTCGCGGCGGCGACCAAATTAATTAAGGGGTAAGAGGGACTATGTGAGAGTGGAGGTAAATTGGGATAGAAAGATGAGGGGAAAACAGGAATGCGTGATGTCCACATCCATTTGGAACGCGGCGAATATACACTACAATGGGTAGAAAAGTTTATCGAACAGGCTAGGGCAACCGGACTTGATGAAATCTATCTATTAGAACATTCACACCGGTTTTGGGAGTTTTCTGAGATGTATGAGCCGGTTAAGGCCTATAACCAATACCAAAGGGAATGGTTTTGCCAGAAGAAAATTAAGTCGATTCATGAATACATCGATTTGATCGATAAACTACGGAAGTTGGAATTTCCTATAAAAGTCCAGTTTGGCCTGGAGGTTTGCTATTTTCCGGGAAAAGAAGATTTGATTGCAAGTGTTTTAAAGACATATAATTGGGATTTTGTAACCGGTTCAGTCCATTATATGGATGGCTGGGGCTTTGATCATCAGGCGGAGTTTTGGCAAGGAGTCGATGTGGATCAGGCTTACCGGCGATATTATCAGATCATGCTTGAACTTATCCATTCGGGGCTTTTTACCGGTCTGGCTCATCCAGACTCCATCAAATGTTTCGGGCATTATCCATCCTACGATTTAACCGAAACATACAAAGGTTTAGCCCAGGCTTTGAACCGGGCCGATATGTATGCCGAACAGAGTGGCGGTTTAGCTCTAAACCATGGTTTTGGGGAACTTGGTTTAAATCCTAAAATGTTGAAAGTACTGAAAGAAAATCAAGTAAGGATTCTTACCGCTTCTGATGCCCACCGGCCGGAACATGTGGGGGCTAATATTCAAACACTGCAACAAAGTTTAAGTAGAGGATGATAAAAAATTTTAGAATTTGGTAGTCTAAGCAAACAATTGCTTTTGGTGTTTTTTGGCTAAAATGGCAATTAAAATCACTATCAAAAATTAACAGAAGATCCGATATATAAAATACTTAGTGTACTTATAACTCAGATTGAATAAGATGAGTCAATTTTGCTCACTTATTGAATAAATTTACCATAAAAATCAGCCATGAGGAGTGAAAGGGATGAGTATTTTTTTTCGGATTGTCGGTCGGGCGCGTGGGTTGATTGTAGCGGGTATCATCATGATGATATTTTTAGCGGCCAATTTTTCAGTCAAAGCAACGGATTCAGCGCCGCAAATGAGGGCTTTATGGGTGGATGCTTTTCGGGCCGGAATAAAAACCCAAGACCAGGTTGATAAATTGATACAAGATGCTATCAACGGTAATATCAATACCTTAATCGTTCAAGTCCGGCGGAGGGGTGACGCTTATTATAACAAAAGTATTGAACCGCGGACCGAGGATCCCGATTTAACCCCAGGGTTTGACGCTTTACAATACTTAATTGACAAAGCTCATGCAAACGGTATCGAAGTCCATGCCTGGCTGAACACTTTGGTAGCCTGGAACCGGGCCATTCCCCCCAAAGATCCAAATCATGTTTGGAACTTACATGGCCTCAAAGCCTCCGATAAAGATACTTGGGTATCTTATTACCGGGTGTATGACAATCAAACCAAGAGTTGGTCGCAGAAATTGTATTCTTCCTTTTACCTGGATCCCGGTAATCCGGAAGTCGTTGATTATACGACGAATGTCTATATGAATATCGTTAAAAACTACGATGTTGACGGTATTCATTTGGATTATTCCCGGTATTCCGACAGAGAATTTGGCTACAATCCAACCTGTATCGCCCGGTATAACGCAGAGTACAAAACAAGCGGGATGCCTGCTCCGGATGATCCAAACTGGATGCAATGGAAGCGGGAACAGACTGCCAATTTAATGCGAAAAATTTATCTAAATGCTATTGCTTTAAAGCCAAAGCTGAAGGTTTCTTCCGCCGTTATTACATGGGGAGATGGTCCTGTTAGCGAAGGAGATTGGGAAAAATCCACTGCTTATAACCGTGTTTGCCAAGATTGGCGGAGCTGGCTTCAGGAAGGCATCATCGATATGGCGGTTCCCATGAATTACTATAGTGAGTGGAAGCCTGAACAGCAAAATTGGTACAACCATTGGATAGAATGGGAAAAAGACCACCAATACGGACGTCAAATCGTGATCGGACCGGGAATTTTTATGCAGTATATCGAACAATCTTTTGAGCAGATTCGCAGAGCCCAGGTTCCTTCGATAAAAGGAAATACAGTGGCCGGTGTGGCCCTGTACGCGTATAGAGCAAGCAACCTTTATAGTAGTGATGATTACAAAGAGTCGGTAGCATCCCGTGGGTTTGCCCGTCAACCTTATCGATATGCGCCGGAAACCAATGATTGGTTTTTTCACTTGCTTTCCCAGGGCGGCGGTTATACCGATCCTGTCTTAAATCAGCATATAGACACCAAACCGGTCTTTCCGGAGCGGACAACAATACCGGATATGCCTTGGAAATCTCATCCGGTTAATGGTTATCTGATGGGAAACTTGCCCACCGGTTCTGGAAAAGCCTTTGATCATGTTAAGATAATGGTGGACCGGTTATTCAGATTACCGAATCTCCCTTATGGTATTCCGGATGGAAGTTTTCATCGCGAGATATACAGTGACGGCAGTGGCTGGTTTGGTTTGGCGGAAATTCCACCCGGCTATTATCAGGTTACGGTTGATAGCAACGGGGACGTTGAAAAACGGCAATTTGAAGTCCAAGCCGGGCACGTCTTTGAAGCTGATTTTGGAGTGACTACGGAAAAAGTCTCACCGTAATCGGTGATTGTCTCAACGGCCACTGGCCTTCAGTCGTTGGTAATTGAGTTTGGAAACGGGCTTAAGGTTTTTAGCGATTATGTAAGGTGCGTTTTTGCCCTCTCAAGAGAATATGTATTGCCGGGTCCTACAGGTGACTTTGTTACCTGTAGGATTTTTTTTGGATGTCCCTTAATATTGTAGCAAAATTTACTTAAATGAATATTAACAAATTATAATATATAATTATGAATTTTCATATTGCCCTTTTTGTAATGTCGTAGTATAGTAGATATATCAAATGGGAGAAATAGGAAATGATTCCTGAAGATGGTAAGGCGATCAGAGTAACAAATGGAGTTAAAAAATGAAAGGAGAAGATTCACATGAAAAACCGTATGATTCGTAAATGGTTTATTCCTTTATTAGCGCTTTTAATCATTGTCAACATTTCTTTAGCCGGAGCCGAAAACTCCTCTGGACTGCAGCGCGCACCATTTAATTCAGAATTTCTGGAGTCTTTAACCAAGCTGCAGATGCTTACAGAGGATGCAAGTAATCAAAATACGACTGGTTATCGGCCTTCACCGATCTCTTTGAAACACTTGACGACGGAAACTTCCTTACTCAGGGATAATATTTTATCCTTAGCCACCAGTTACGATTTACGGAGCTTGGGTAGGGTGACCTCTGTGAAGGATCAGGGATCGGCTGGTTCTTGCTGGACTTTTGGTACGTATGGTTCTTTGGAATCCAATATATTAACGAGCGAAAGCGTGACTTGGGATTTTTCGGAGAATAATCTAAAAAACACGCACGGTTTCGATCTGGCGCATGATGAAGGCGGCAACGCCTTTATGTCCGCGGCTTATTTAGCTCGTTGGAGCGGTCCTGTCACGGAGAGTGCCGATCCATATAATGATTCCAGCGGAGTCTCTCCCAGCGGCCTAACCACAGTCAAGCACATCCAAAACGTAACGTTTTTGCCGGTTAGGACAAGCAGTACGGATAATACCGCTATCAAACAAGCTATCGTAAGTTACGGAGCGGTTTATGTCGCGATGTATTATGGCAGCAGTTATTATAACTCTACCAATCACGCTTACTATTACAGCGGTTCAAGCAGCGCTAACCATGCCATCACCGTGGTCGGTTGGGATGATAATTATAGCAGCAGCAATTTTTCCAGTACTCCCAGCGGAAACGGCGCATTTATCGTGAAAAACAGCTGGGGAACAAGCTGGGGTGAGAGCGGATATTTTTATGTTTCATATTACGATAATGTATTTGGGTATTCCGAGAATGCGCTCTTTGTTACTCCGGCGGCCGCGACGAATTATGCAAATATTTATCAGTACGACCCGTTGGGTTGGGTTTCATCGGTGGGATATTCCAGTACTACCGGTTGGTTTGCCAATATTTTCACCGCCACCGGAGCCCAGTCTTTAAAAGCGGTTAGCTTTTATACCGCATCCACCAGCAATACTTATCAAATAAAGATTTATACCGGCGCCTCCAGTGGTCCGATCTCGGGAACGCTGGCTTACACTCAAACCGGAACGATAAGCAATGCAGGGTATGTTACCGTTCCCCTAACAACTGCGGTAACCCTAACCTCGGGCCAAAAGTTCTCGGTTGTAGTGAAATTGGTCACTTCAGGCTATAATTATCCCATTCCAGTCGAGGTGCCTGTCTCCGGGTATTCAAGCGCCGCTACGGCCAGTTCCGGTCAGAGTTACATCAGCAGTAACGGCACTTCGTGGACTGATTTGACGAAGTCCTATAGTAAAGGCAATGTTTGCCTGAAAGCATTTACAAACTAATTTTCAGGTATTCATGATCGCCAAGCTACCTTCAGGAAGTCTACATCATGAGAGGTAATATGAAAACCTGTCTGTACCCCTCTGGGGCGACTTCTTAGGTTTGACGGATTTTCATTCTTTCCTCGCGAAAGCCCGTTTGATTAATTTTTGTTCAGATTAGTACAATAAAGAGGCTGTCAAAAAAAGTACTTTAGCTAATTAGATATACAACATACTTCATAGATTAAAGAAAATATTATATTGTATATCTTTATCGAACGCGCCGCGCGCTAATTTACTTTTGGGACAGCCTCTTTTTTATTGGCTTTGGCTCAGATAGTTGTTGAAATAAATTCTCATAAATAATTCAGGGCAACCCTCATTCTATCTTTCTCCCTCGAGGGAGAAACGAACTGTCATTTTGTTTAGTTTTTGATGAGAAGCTTCGAAGCTTAACTTTCGTTCCT
>JAEZKW010000215.1 GCA_023415375.1 Bacillota bacterium | reverse complement strand
TATTAGCGGTAAAATAAAATACTATAAGCCGGAAATATGTAAACTCCAGCATTTAGGCCAACCCTCATTCTTCGCCTTCAAAAAGGCGCACTTTCGTCCCTCAAGGGAGAAACGAATTGTACTTCTTGTTGGCTCTTTGATATTAGGACTTCGTAGCAAAACCTTCGTTCCTCCCTTCAGGGAGGAAGCAAGTTGGAGGGTTGGCCCAAATTCAACTCACAAGCTGTCGACATCAAATCAATATTAACATCGCTTTTGCCCTGTCAATCAAATTCGCCATCGAATTCCGTGGATCCTCAAAACCGTCCTTCATTTCAATGTTTTCATTCCCTCCAAAAATTTCCCAAAAATTTTTACATATTTTTAACCCCCCACCCCCAATCCCATCAACGTTTCCCGCCAATAATATCCGTTTTGATAATATTGCAGAATTTGGTAAACCTATTATAATTATATTATATGAAATATATCGATATATTGTATAAACAAATGCTTATCAAGCACTTTCTTAAGGAGGCAATGCCCATGCTCATTTTAAAAAAATTCTTACCCCCAAATCCAGAAGAACATTCACACACACATTTTTTAATTGACCCATATGCCCCACATCACCCACAAACCCCTTCCCTGCCGGACTTTGCAGCGTTGGGCAAACATTAGCAATGGGACGACTTACAAAAAATATTGCAAAAGCCATTGAATAGCTAAATCTATTACTTAATAAAACAAAAGGCTGTTTTCAATAATGGTTAATGCAATATATTCATTTTTTATTCTCCCGCGGAGACGTCAGCACCTTTTGGTGCTGCTGGCGCGGAGAAAAGATGAAATTTGATTTTAAACTCTGAACCTGCATATTCTTTTTAGCTTTAAGGTTTACGTATTTCAATCAGCAACTCTTAAGAACATAGCCAAACAAAAATCTGAACGGAGGTATTCCAATGATCATTAAAGACGGGCCTTCACTTTGAAGGCGCGAGAGAAGTCCAGGCCCAAATTTACAGCCATTCCTCATTTAGGCATCAAATACTTTCCCAAACCGCCCCCTAAACCGAAACACCCCTCCCATTCCATGTGCCCCATTCCTGAAAACCGCGACATTTCTGCAATTGGGGCTTAGGTGGGGCAAGTGGGGTAATATAAAAATATGTGTGTATATATTTTTGAGCCATAAATAATCCGATGAGTCACAGAACTAATTCCTTCTGTCGTTCAGCAAATCGATCCTCACACAAAAATAATTCCTTCTGTCGTTCAGGAAATCGATCCTGACACAAAAATAATCTCCTCTGTCGTTCAGGAAATCGATCCTGACATAAAAATAATTTCCTCTGTCGTTCAGGAAATCGATCCTGACATAAAAATAATTTCCTCTGTCGTTCAGCAGGCCAAAATGGAATTTCTATTCATTCTATGGTATGCTGATATTCAATCCATTTTCTTAGATTTCAAGGAAAAGTATGGTGTGATTGTCAATATTACAAAACATTCAATCGAAGGATGAATCTTTCAATGAACCCTAACGTTTCCCAACCACTGGTTGCCGCACAAAAAGAGTCTCGGCTTACTATCTTAAGTATAGCGTGCATTCTGGGTGTGCTCTCCGCTTTCGGGCCCTTTTCCATTGATATGTATCTGCCGGCACTACCAGGTGTAGCCCTTACCCTTGGCACCACGGTCTCCCTTGCCCAGCTTAGTCTGACTGCATGTTTAATCGGTATTGCCCTAGGTCAAATATTTGTCGGGCCTGTCAGCGATGTGCTCGGCCGTCGTAAACCGCTGTTGATTGGACTATTCGTTTATGCTGTTTCCTCTCTTTGTTGCGTCTTTACGCCGACAATCGGTGTCTTCATTCTTATGAGATTCATTCAGGGATTAGCGGGCGCGGCCGGGATCGTTATTTCACGGGCAGCTGTCCGGGACCTCTACTCGGGTCCCAAAATGACCCGTTTTTTCTCCTTATTAATGCTGATCAATGGTGTTGCTCCCATACTCGCTCCTGTCATCGGGGGGCAAATCCTACAATTTACTTCTTGGCGGGGAGTCTTCATTGTACTCACAGGCATCGGTTCGCTAATGATGCTCACTGTATTTTGGGGGCTCAAAGAAACATTACCGCCGGAACGTCGCGCCAGCGGCAACCTCGCCCATACCTCGAACACATTCCGGGACTTGCTTCAAAACCGCAAATTCATGGGCTGCGCCTTGAGTCAAGGCTTTGTAACTGCGGCGATGTTTGCCTATATCTCCGGTTCTCCCTTTGTGGTTCAAAATGTCTTCGAGGTTTCTCCACAAATTTTCAGTCTGATTTTCGCTATCAATGGCTTGGGAATCATTATCGCCGGTCAAGTCACCGGCAGGATGGCCGGGCGGATCGATGAGAACAAATTATTAGTATTCGGACTCACCATGGCCTTCGGGGGAGGAATGACCTTACTGGCAATGATTTTTGTCGGTGGTGGCCTCTTTACGATTTTAATCCCCTTGTTTTTTGTGGTTTCTAGTGTTGGAGTGGTTGGCACCAGCAGCTTCGCCCTTGCCATGGAAGACCAGGCGAAAAATGCCGGGAGCGCTTCAGCTCTAATCGGCCTATTATCCTTTATTTTAGGTGGATTCATGGCTCCGTTGGTCGGAATTTCCGGTAGTCATAATGCGCTCCCCATGGGGATTACAATTGCTGCAGCTGAAACTGCCGCAGTCTTATGTTATTATTTTCTTATCAAAGTAAATCTCCGTCCTGCTTGAAAGAGTCCTATTCCGGCAAATGAAAATTTACTCTTGTAACACTTGTACTTTATGTTTAAAATAAAACAGAAACTTAAAATTAATACTTTATCAACAAGGAGTAACAATGTATCCTGCACAATCGGGTTTCAAAATGCCGCCGGAGTGGGAAAAACATTCGCGGACTTTTATGGAATGGCCAGTGAAAGAGGCCATCTGGCCTGAACCATTTGAAGAAATTTTACCGGTATTCGCTGACATTGTCCAAAAAATAGACAGCTTTGAACCAGTGACCCTTATCGCCCGACCAGAGCTGGCCGATGAAGCAGCCCGCTTTTGCGGAACGGGTATTGAAATCCTGCCCTTAGAACATAACGACTCTTGGATGCGGGATAATGGACCAACTTTTCTAACCAATTCCCGGGGTGAAGTCGCTGGAATTAATTGGATTTTTAGCGGATGGGGTGGCAAATTTCTAGCCGAGGATGACAATCGGGTGGCGTCCAAGCTGCTTCACCATTTTGCAGTACCTTGCTTTGATCTTCCCATTGTGATGGAAGGAGGCTCCTTTCATGTGGATGGAGAAGGCACTTTACTCACGACCGAGGAATGTCTATTAAATTCTAATCGTAATCCAAATCTAAGTAAGGCCGATATTGAGTATTTCCTTAAGCAATCTTTAAATGTTTCCCAAATCATCTGGCTTAAGAAGGGTTGGATCGGGGATGATACGGATGGCCATGTCGATAACCTGGCCTGTTTTGCCCGACCGGGAGTGATAGTCACCCAGGTTTGCAACGATCCCGCCGATCCCAATTACGAGATTTCCGAAGCAAACCTTAAGATTATGAAAGCTGCAATGGATGCAAGAGGTAGAAAGTTCGAGATTATTCAAATCGAACAACCTCCGGCTGACTATTATCTAGATAACCGGCTAACCTTGAGTTATCTCAATTTTTATTTTGTGAATGGCGGCATCATCTTGCCTCAATTTGGCGGCAAAGCCCTTGAAAACGACCAAAGGGCCAAAGATATTCTGCAGCAATTATTCCCCAAGCGGAAGATTGTCACCATCAATGGTTCGGTTATCGCACGGGGCGGCGGCAATGTCCACTGCCTGACACAGCAAATGCCGGCCAGTATTTAGGTTAAGGAGGAAAACCATGCCCCGCATGATTCAAGTAGCCGCTATTCAAATGGGTTGCTCCGATCAAGTAGATCAAAATATCAAGAAAGCTGAAGAGATGATCAGAGAAGCAGCCTCCGGGGGCGCTCAAATTATTTTACTTCCGGAACTCTTTGAGACACTCTATTTTTGCCAAGAAAAGACGAAAACCAATTTCCGGTATGCATCTTTCCTGGAGCAAAACAAAGCTGTGTCCCATTTTCAAAAAATAGCCCGGGAACTCCAGTTGGTATTACCTATCAGTTTTTTTGAAAAACAAGATGGCCGTTATTTTAACTCGATTGCCATCATTGATGCAGACGGTCAAATTTTAGGGACTTACCGAAAAACACATATCCCCGACGGGCCGGGTTATGAAGAAAAGTTTTATTTTGATCCAGGCGACACCGGATTTCGAGTATGGGAAACACGTTATGGAAAAGTGGGAGTTGGCATCTGCTGGGACCAATGGTTTCCCGAGGCCGCCCGTTGCATGGCATTACAAGGCGCTGAGCTTTTGCTTTACCCTACAGCCATTGGTTCAGAACCTGGCCGGGAAACCATTGACTCCAAGGACCACTGGCAAATATGCATGCAGGGCCATTCAGCAGCCAATATTATACCTGTAATCACTGCCAACCGGACCGGTAACGAGAAAGCTTCCTTTTCTGAACTTACCTTCTATGGTTCATCTTTTATCACCAATGAAAAGGGGCAAAAAATAGCTGAGGCCGATCGCAGCGGCGAGAAAATCATTTTTGCCTCCTTCGACTTGGATGGAATCGCTTCATATCGTGATTTTTGGGGAGTTTTTAAAAACCGTCGGCCTGAGATGTATGGACTGATAATTGAAGCAGCGAAAACTCAGTCATAAAATGAACCACTTTTCCAAATGGAAGTTATGTTAATTAAGAAAAATGGCTCTTCAATGCCAAAAGAGTAGCCGGTTTTCTTTATCCGACTACTCTTTTTTATCTGATTTCGTTTAAGCACCATAAGTGCTAGATTATTGAGTAACCTTCACAACAGGAAACCGGTCCGGTAAAACAATTCCAGCTTTCTTCACTAGGGATGCAGCCCGGAATTGAGCATTTTCCAGGATCTCCTCTTCATTCACGGTTAGAACTTTATGATCCCGCATCAGCCAGCGGCCATCACACATGGATGACTCGACATTACTGGAATGCATCGCGTAGACCATGTTGGCAATCGGATCATGAACGGGCAAGCTTCCTGCACTTCTAGGATTAATGATGATTAAATCGGCTTTCTTCCCTTCTTCCAGAGAGCCGATTTCTTTTTCCCAAAGCAGACAACGGGCTCCGTCGATAGTGGCCATTTCCAATACTTTTTCAGCCGGCAGAATTTTGGGATTCAAATTTCTCCCTTTATGGATCAGGGTAGCCAGGTACATTTCATCAATCATATCCATCCGGTTATTGGAAGGTGCGCCGTCGGTACCTATGGATACAGTAATCCCTTTGGCAATCATTTCCGGTACCCGAGCAAAACCTAAAACCCGCATAGCCGCGGCAGGATTATGAGATACTTTTACATCGTTGAGTAAAAAAAGATCAATTTCTTTTTCAGTAAGCCACACCGTATGAACAGCTAAGAAATTTTCATCCAAAACCCCCAAATGAGCCAAGTGTTCTACAGTGGTATGACCTCGTTCCGCCTTGGCAAAACGTACCTCATCATCGATTTCAGCGACGTGCATATGAATACCCACACCGTATTTGTCGGCCAAATCTTTGGTGCGCTTAATCAGGTTATCGGAGTTGTTAAAAATGGTCCTTAAGCCAAACCATACCCTAATTCGATCATTTGCTTGATTATGCCAACGCTTAATATGTTCTTCCTGCTTTTTCAAAGCAAAGTCAGTACTTTCACGCCACTTAAGGGGTAACCCTTCGCCACAATCCATGGTTGATCGGGCTAAAATTCCCCGGAGCCCGATTTCTTCGACTGCCCGGCCCATCCCGTCAACTTCCTGTCCACCGGGTTCAGCGAAGGCTGTGACACCGGAGTGAATTAATTCCAGGCAGCAAGCTAAGGATGAAATATAGGAATCTTCTAAATCCATATTGCTCTCATAAGGCCAAATACGTTCATGAAGCCATGTCAGGAGGTTTACATCATCACCCAGACCGCGACCCAGTTGTTGCGATAGATGCACATGAGTATTCACCAGTCCGGGTAATACAAGTTTTCCTATAGCATCAATAATTTCTGCATCGGGTTTTACAAGTCCTCCTGGCACCTGCCCAACCGCGATTATTTTATCCCCTTCGATAAGAACATCTCCACCGTCAAACACCTGCCTTAACTGGTTCATTGAAATGATGTAACCGTTTTTGATAAGAATCTGTTGCATTGGAGAGCCTCCTACAATTTACAATTCAATCCGATTTTTGAATAACAAATAACCATGAACTTGTCAATGAAATCTAACCCAACACCGGGTCAACCAATTCCATCTTGTACACATCCACCAAGCCTTTGTCAGAAATTCCATAGGCAGGAATAAAAATTAAGGTAATAAATGATAAGGTCATAAAAGGTGAGGCCATTGGGCATCCCAATTGACGCAGTTCTTTTTGAAGTTGATCAATTTTGGCGGCCACTGTTTCTCCGGACTCGTCGGATAAAAGTCCGCAAATCGGCAAGGGTATTTCTCCCTTAATTTGACCGTCTACCGCAACGACCACTCCACCGTTTAATGCAGCGATACGATTGATAGCTATAGCCATATCAGCGGGATTGGTTCCTAAAACCGTAATATTATGGTGATCATGACCAACAGAAGTGGCCATGGCCCCTTTTTTGAGACCAAATCCGCTAATAAAGCCCTTTCCTATATTTCCACTCTTACCATATCGTTCCACCACGGCAATCGGCAAAATATCCCGTTTGGTATCCGCAATAATAAATCCATCCGTTACATCCAATTCAGCTTCCTGCGCCTCGGTAAGTAACGAAGTTTTGGATGCGCCAATCACCCGTACCCGGGCTTTCTTTGCTTGATCTTTCACTTTAATCATCAAGTCGCTAGGGGAAATTTGGGAACGTAGTTTTACTGTATTCAATAGCTTTTCTGAGCAGGTAACCTTTGCTCCGTCCATTATAACCTTGCTTCCGTCAAAAGCAACCTCACCTTTAGCAATAACCTTCTGGATTTCCATGTTCTTTAAGTCTTTGGCAATTACGATATCGGCAAATTTCCCCGGCGTAATGCTTCCATAGAGGTTATCGACTTTCAAACTTTCAGCCGGATTAAGGGTTGACATTTGGATAGCCACCACCGGGTCAACACCGGCCTCTACGGCTATTCTGATTTTATGATCCATATGCCCCAGGGTTGCCATATGTAAAGCATCAATATCATCACTAATCATTGCACAATGACGAGAATCTACCCCTTCTTGGGTGATAATCTTAAGGCATTCGAGCAAATCAGTTGATGCCGAACCTTCACGCATCAAAACTCTTAACCCGCAACGCAGTTTAGCCAAGGCTTCTGCGGGATTGGTGCTTTCATGGTCTGAACGGATGCCCGCTGTACAATAGGCATCTAGTTCTTTTCCGGTAAGAGCTGGAGCATGTCCTTCGGCTGTTTTCTTTTCCTGTTCGGCTAATGTCAACATTGTCGCGCTTAAAGGGCTTTTGGCCAATATCGGGGGAGCCAAAACTTCAGCCAGTCCTACGGCTTGATCCAAAGTGATTAACTCTTTGACCAAGTCCGGCCCTAAATGACTGCCAATGGTCTGTAAATCTGAATCCTCCATAAATGAAGGGACGGGATAAAGCAAAGTCACCAGAGTCTTCTTAGCTTGACTCAAAATCTCCTTAGCCCCTTCCACTCCGGAGACTATGGTGATTTCCATTAAATCCGAGGCTACCACGGTTGTTCCATGTCGTAGTGCCATTTTCGCAAACTCCGGGAAACTGAGCATACTGCTTTCAAAATGAATGTGAGCATCAATAAATCCAGGTACTAAATAATGCCCTGAAGCATCAATAATTTGAGTTTCCGCACCCAGACAATGCTCAACGTTTCCAACCGCAGCAATCTTATAGCCACCAATCGCCACGTCAGCCTGATAAACTTCACGGGTGTGGACATTCACCAATAGACCATTTTTAATAATTACATCAGCGGGTTTCTTTCCTAGAGCAATATCGATTAACTCCATATTCATCATTATTTCCACCTCTTTTTCATCAATTGATTCCGGCGGTTTTATTTCGATCATTTGAAGGCAGCAAAACTATTTGGATTTCCAAACATTATTCATTTTTTTCATTCAATCCGCCTTTTATTGCCGTCCCGTTTGGGTGTACGCCAAACTTTACAATTGTTATTAATACTGTACATGCTTTAAAGAATTTCGTCAAGAATTTTATTTTTTGGGGAAGCAAAAAATTTAATAGTAAGGCACCGGGAGAATAAAAAAACGCTTTTTGGCAAGAAAAATCTGCCTCAATAGCGTTTGTTCATTGTACCATTTACTGTTTTCCATTGCTTGAGGATTAAAAAAGTGACGGTGTAGCAACAATTAAGAACCGTGCTTCGGTTTCATCTGAGGGGTTCATCCAACGGTGAGGGATAGAACAGGGATAATAAAAGCTATCCCCTTCGTCCAAATCATAATCTTTAATCCCTTCAAGCGAGTATTGCAGATGTCCCTGTAATACATAAATAAATTCTTCACCCGGATGAGAAACAGGTTTACCGGAATCAGCACGCGGAGGCACACTAATAATAGCAGGCTCCATCTGAAAGTTGCGCCCTCCTGCCAAGAACTCCTCATTCAGATTTCCGGTAGGTGTGGCATTACGAATCAGACGCTGGCGCTCCCCCTGTTTAACTAAGCTAATCTTATTTTCCAGATCATCCAAAAGAAAAGAAATCACCGATATGTCCAGCGCTTCGGCAATCGCCTTCATGGTTAAAATGTTGGGAACTGATTTCCCGGTCTCAATTTGACTGATGGCGCTGGGGGATAAACCGGTTAGACGGGCTAATTTCCGTACCGATATTCCCTTCATTTGACGTTGATTACGAATCGTTAATCCAATTTCCAAAGGGTTTGTACTCCCGTTTCGATAAGTTAACTGATAAAGTTTAGTATATTGCACTCCTGTTTTCCTGTAAAGAATTATTTTAATGCGTTGCTTGAAACAATCCACAAAAAAGCTATACAATCGAATACTCATATTTAGCGACTTTCACCAAAAGGACTCCAGTTCTAGTGGGTTGCCCTTAAGTCTGTTGGGCCATTCTAATTCAATTAATGTTATATGTATGTTAATGAATTCCAAAATAAAAAAATGTTTTGCCTTAAAATCCTGATATTGAATATATCTTTGGAAAATTTATGTGATATTAATGTCAGTTTTTTTACAAAGTTTGTTGACAAAAAAATAAATCTAGGGATATAATCAAAATCAGATCAATTGGTCAAAAATGAATTAAGCAGGAAGAACATACATCAAAGAAACTTTTTAAAATCATTTTCACGATTACTTTGAAAAAATATCAAATGGAGGTATTCCAATGCCTAAATTAGCACGTTATGGATTGGTACTATTATGCGCATTGCTGGTTCTAATCGGTATTAGTACTGGATTCCAGGGCCAGAAAGTTTCTGCGGCCAATAAATTTAAAGTCGGTTTTATCTATAATGGGCCTCCCGGTGATGCCGGTTGGACATATGCCCATGATCAAGGCCGAAAGTACTTGGAAAAGCAACTCCCCAATGTCGAAACCCTTTTTGTGGAAGGGGTATCTGAGGGTGCCGATGCCGAAAGAGTAATGAGTGATTTAGCGGAAAAAGGCTGTAAAGTAATTTTTGCCACTAGTTTTGGGTTTATGGACCCCATGGTTAAAGTTGCCGCCAAATATCCGAATGTCATATTTATGCATTGCAGCGGTTACAAAACATCCAAAAATATGGGAACCTATATGGATAGAGACTACGAAGGCCGTTATCTTGGTGGAGTTGCTGCCGCTAAATATGTTAAAGGTGATACAGTCGGTTATGTAGCAGCGTTTCCAATACCCGAGGTCGTACGTTGCATCAATGCCTTCACTTTAGGTGCCCAATCCGTCAATCCAAAAATCAAAGTCAAGGTTGTCTGGAGCAATACTTGGTATGATCCTGCAGCTGAAAAAGCAGCAGCAATGAGTCTTATCAATGTTGGTGTCGGTTTAATTACCGAAAATCAGGATACTCCGGCTGCAATGCAGGCGGCCGAAGAAAAGGGGCTATACTCTATAGGAAATTGTAGTGATATGCGGGCTATGGCTCCTAAATCAGTATTAACAGGGCAAATAGCCATTTGGGGTCCTTATTATGTTAAGGTTGTCAAATCAGTTATGAATAAAACCTGGAAATCCGAGCAATATTGGGGCGGTCTGAAAGACGGCCTGGTGGATATCAGTCCTTATGGTTCCATGGTCACTGATGACATTAAAAAGCTGGTTGATCAAAAACGAAAAATGATTGCCAAAGACGACTATGCTATTTTTGCCGGTCCTATTAAAGATCAATCCGGAACCATCAGGGTAAAAGCCGGTCAAAAGATGACCGATGCCGAAATGCTCTCAATCAACTGGTTCGTACAAGGAATTGAAGGGACGATTCCAAAGTAACAGCCTAGTGAGAGGAGCATCCCTACACAGAATGTCTCGTTGTCCAACCAGGCTTCCTTGAGAGGAGTGCCTGGTTGGAAACGATGCTCTAAAACAATCTGCCTCTTAATGTCATATAATAATATATCCTCAGTGTTCCCTAGTATCTCCCTAAATAAAAAAGGAGTTCCTCAGTACTGAAGAAAGAACCCCTTTATATGAATAAAATAAAACATTCATCAACTTGTGAAGTTCTTATGGCTGGTCTAAAACCAATTACAATCATTAACGTGCTTTTCTTCTGGATTTCCCTGCTATCTTCCGATAACTATTAATGGACTGACCATTTTTGGTTCGATATTCAGACGGAGAATTACAAATAATATTTGTATCCCCGGAGTATAGCTCACTTAGGTCAAACAATGATCCCCGTTGCGAGTTACCATGCGGTTCCTCTTTAGCAATATACATCTAGTTCCCTTCCTTCACATGCTCAAAAAGCTTCGGAAACTCGCTTTCTAATTGGTCTCTGTAATCTCTCATTTTTGAGCAAAAGACTTCATTAAGACTATCATCAAATAATATGGGTTCCCTTGATTCAAACACTAGAACAGCTCTAACGTTTCGCCGTTTAAACACCGGGCAACAAGCGATAAATTTAACGTCAGCCAATCTCTCCTGCTGGTAGGTATCCAATTGTAAATATGCGTGCCTGGGATTAAAGTGTTTATCTAAAACCGAACGTTTTGTATTATAGCAACTGGCAATTAACCCTTGTGATCTGGGAGAGACTTCAAAAGATAATTCGGTATAGTGTGTCTGCCCGAACTCCTTTATATTCTTTTCGATAAATGTGGTTTTAGCTTTTATCAATCCTAGTGATAATCTTTCTATCCAAGCCTTAAACTTGTTTCGTTTACAAAGATAGAGTTTTACATCTACATTTACTATATTTTGTTCCGTAATATTTATTGTCTGTCCGATTATTTTCAATGCCAACTGTTTATGGATTTTCAAATAATTTTGCAAATTATTAATCAATCGTTCTCGTTCTTTATCGATGGCAGTAAACTGAAAGTATACGCCGATCTGGATTAATACGGCTGCAACAAGCCCAACTTTAAAGCGCCATTCTGTAATATAGTTTTGTGGTAAATGGATTTTAAAATAATTAAAAACGGTCGCAAAACTATAGTCATCCTTGGAAAAATAAGTAACGATTGCTGGTAAGGAAACAAATATCAAATTCCAAATCAGCCTTTTCTTATTATGAAAATGGGTGGTGCTCATTGCAAAAAACAAGAAAGACCAGTAACAGTCTGATTACCTAGGGCTTTTTTCATCTTTATTATATCATGGTTATTACCGGTTTTCAATTTTGGCACCTCGAATAATATTGTTTCTAAATATATTCGTTATTTTCCGGAATATTCCTTCTATGCATAAAAATTACTAAATATTTGATCATTATAATTTTAAAACCTTTTATGAATTTCTATCAATCCCCATTTAACGTTTACGAGCCATTAAATTTAAGAACACAATGGACCCCGTTTTCAGAGAGTGGAATAACCGCTTGAATTGAAGTTCAATGCGGGGAATCAATGAGGCTGTCTAGTTTGAAAAATGAAACGGGATTTTCTAGAGTCAAAAAGTACTTCTTCACGCTAAATTACCATGATCGATTTTTTCTGCTTCAAGCAATCTGCTATTGGCCTGGTAAAAAGCAATTTCAACTAGCGCTTTTGTTAATATATCAATTTCTTCTTTACTAAAACTACGTGGTTTATTATCCGGAATACTTTCTCCGTCGCTCCCTCTGGCAGGGGCTGTAATTATCATAGGTCTGCCTCCTTTTGCAATAACACATTGCAATTTTAGTCAAAGTATTGACCGATATTTCAATAATAATACCTTACCATGGAATAAAAAGGAGCATTACAGCTATTCATTGGTTTTATTACAAATGATAGAGGTAACAAAGCAGAAACAACTTTTTGATATATTAGAATTGTGGTTTTTTTCACACTTTCAACAGGCAATTCACAAATAAAATCCTCTTCGTTACGATAAAAACATTTAAAAAATGGAAAGATACTCTATCTTGATCAATATACCAGCCACAGGACCTCTCTGGATTTTATTGTAAAGCCCTTTTTATCATTGATCAAAAATAAGCCAACCAATGGAAATGATTTATGCTAAACGGAATATCAAAAAAGGCCCCCCTGCAAGTTTAAATAAACGCGAATCGTTTCGGTTGACCCATGGGGACCGTGAATTACTTCAGCGGCACAAATATTGATGCATAGTTATCCAATCAACAATAGTAATAATTTAAAAATCTTTTCCCGCTTCCATTTGAATTTTCAATCTACTTGCTTCCTTAGCCTTCGTCAGCTTATTATCAAATATCATAATTTCTGCACCACACGTAGGAACACCCTCGTCTGCATCTTTTGTAATTCCAAGGATTATTGTTTTATTTTGCAAGTTCCATTTATAACAATAACTAAGATATCCAGGACTTAAATCGATAATACCTGGATAATCGTACTCACTAGTTGGTTGGCCATATACTTTTATAAGCATAGGTTTTATTTCATCTTCGATCATGTATTCTACATCTACACTAACATAACTTTTAGGAAAATAGAGTTCAATAGAATATAATTTTTTATCGAAAAAACCAGGATAGATTTCCACATCATAATTTAGAATCGTAGTATACAGGCTATTATCTTTAAGCCTAATATCCCTGTTTTTAGCTAATGTAATGAATTTTTGGGTTGTTACTTCTTCACTGTCGCCTAAAACCAATGTCTTGTAGTCACCGGCAAAAACTAAAGATGGAATTATCAATATAACTAGAAGAATGAGTCGCTTTTTCATTTTGCACATCTCCTTCCTACTAGTATTTGTCAATTTAAAATGAAATTATAACCCTTATTTGAAAAAAACTAATTTCTCTCCAAGGGGATGATACTGTGCCAGCTTTTGCCTAAATGGTTAGGGACCAGTAAAATTTGAATGGTGAAATTTCAAGTTTGAAATTAAACCTGTATGAATCAACCTTATATATATTTACTAAATATTCAATTAGGGCTTCGATAAAATTGTTATTTCAAATTTGTACATATTTTATTACAGATTCATAATATATTATTGGAGTAAAACCCTATATAATGAGGGTGATAAAGAATGTATGATTATAAAGACTCTGAAGAAAATACCGATACTGTTTATGCGGATTAAGGCTTTTGTTTTATGACACCAAGGGGCCGCATATGTAGAGATCCCGGAAGAGGGTTGGAGTGTTTTTATCCATGATTCGGCCGACCTCAATGTTATGGCTATAGACCCGGACATGGATGACCATATTAATTAGATTTGTAAGGTGAAACATCAATAATATTGGCTTCACCTTCTTTATTAATTTTTACATTAAATAAATTCAATCCATTCTAATACTCTTCTTAATACTGTCATTTGGCCTATAAAAGGCTGCAACGAACGGACTTGCCTCTTATATCCTCGGCAAACCCGTTTACTTTAATCCCAACCTTTGTTGAAAAGATACCTTTTGTATAAAAACCCCACCAATAAACCGGCTATTGCTGCCGCCGAAGCGTGGACATGATTGCCACTGACATTTTGAACCACATGATCGTTTTTCCCCTATATTCCGAAAATATTAAAAACCAATGATTCAGCAGTCATAACAATTAGCATAGATTTAACCCAAGAATATATCAATTTGATTCCATTCCCTGTCATATCCGCTTCTGAAAAAACTCCACAAATACACAATATTTCCATAAAAATAACATTATCATATATACATAATATTAAATTTATACGTATACTATATAGGTTTCTAAAGACCTCCTTGATGAAATGGAGGCGAAACCCTCATTTCGGGTCCCCAAATTGGGTGGTGACGGATCGATTGGATTTTAGTCATTATAGTTATTTTTTAGTTTTCTTGCGATGGTGCTGGACTTATCTAAAGTCTCCTCATATGATTACGAAACAATAAT
>JAEZKW010000205.1 GCA_023415375.1 Bacillota bacterium | reverse complement strand
ATGCTCTTCGGGAGGGATACTTTCTAAATCGAATACTTCAAAGGGGATGTTTTTGAGTTCCATGATGAGGCTCCTTTTATTAAATTATAGATTCTTGTTTCTTTATTCTTGCCTAAAGCAGCAGTATTGAATTTAATTATTCGATATGAAACATCCCTTCAATCATCACTTTCGCATTGCCACCAATCCATAGATTGATCATGTTATTTTCTTTTTCAGCCAATATTTTGATTGTACAGGGCATATCGACAATGTGGCCTTGTTCGACTGTCAATTGAACTTTGGTTTGGCTTTGATAATAATGTTCAAGCAAATACGCCCCGAGGGCTCCATTTCCCACACCGCATCCGGGATCTTCAATACCTTCGCGGGGGCATATATTCCGAGTATGTAAGTCTTTATTGGAGTCATAAGTCTCAAACGTAAATAACTGGGCTTCATGTATCCCGATACCTTTACAAAAATTTCTCAGCGGTTCAATTTTTCTTTGGACACGCATGAGAGCAGATAGAGATTTAAGTGGCACTATCAAGTGCCCAAGTCCGGTCGAAACCGGTTGGACAGGCAAATCTGGCATTAAATCGTCCTCGTTTAAACCGAATATATCGGCGACTTTATAGCGGTCTGTCATCAACGGTAGAAATTGAGGTTGGGGTTGTTCCATCATTACAACAGGCCCAAACTGGTTTTCAGTGATTTTTATTTTAAGATTGCCGGCATTGGTTTGAATGATGAAATCGGCTTTCTCGGTCATATTGATTTTTTGGCATTTAATGAGGGCAAGAATCGCTGCTATTGTAGGATGGCCGGCAATGGGGAGTTCTTCGGCAGGGGTAAAGTAACGAAAATAGAAATCGGCATTGGCTTTTGTTACTGGATGTATAAAAACAGTTTCGACTAGATTGATTTGTTTGGCGATTGATCGCATGGTTAGGTCATCGACTTCTGCAGCATCAATGAACACCGCCGCGGGGTTGCCATCAAAAGTTTTTTCAGCGAAACTGTTGACCACTAAAAATTGATTGGTTTTCATTTGATTCTCCAAAAGATTTTTTACCAGAGATCCATCAATTATAAAACAAATATTCTGCTGGTTTTGTTCATTCCCTTTATTTTTGTGAATTGTTTTAATTTTGGAGAAGTTTGCAATGGGGAATACCTTAATAAAGAGATAGCGAAGAAACATCGATCCCCGGAGGGGATTTAGAATGATTTGAAAATAACCCAGCCATGGGATTCATCCCGTGGCGGAGATTTTATGGAAACGAGAATGGGTTCGTAATTTAATAGGCTTTCGGCAGGATTTTATTTCTCCTTATGGAATAACCTATAGTCTAAGGAAGGGGAATCCATTTGGCTTCCAACTATATTACCGTTTCCCAGTTGACCTATGCTTTGAAACGGTTGATCGAAGATAATGTTACCCTGGAAGGGGTCTGGGTGCAGGGGGAGATCTCGAACTTTACGAAGCATTCCTCGGGGCATCTTTATTTTACCCTAAAAGATGAAGGGGCCTGCGTGAAGTGTGTAATGTTCAAGTCACAGGCTCGAGGACTGAAGTTTAAGCCATCTGATGGTCAAGCTGTTTCCATTCAGGGGCGGCTCGGTGTTTATGAAAAAAGCGGTCAGTATCAGTTCTATGTTGAATTGATGGAACCAGCAGGCCTCGGCAGTCTTTATCAGGCTTTTGAGAAGCTCAAAGAAAAGCTTGCGCAGGAAGGTTTGTTTGACCAGAAACGCAAAAAACCAATACCATCCTTACCAGAGCAGATAGGGTTGATTACTTCGCCGACCGGAGCGGCGATCCAGGATATGATTAAGATTTTGCACCGTAGACGGCCCAACCTGGATATTTTAATTATTCCCGCCCAGGTTCAGGGACAAGAGGCACCACAAAGCTTAATCAAAGCTTTGAATCAGGCGGAGCGATTTAAAAATCTCGATCTGGTGATTATTGGCAGAGGCGGCGGTTCTCTGGAAGAGTTATGGGCTTTTAATGATGAAGCTTTGGCCCGGGCGATTGCTGAATTTTCAAAACCCATTATTTCGGCGGTAGGGCACGAAACCGATTTTACGATTGCCGATTTTGTGGCAGACTTAAGGGCGCCTACTCCTTCGGCAGCGGCGGAATTAGCTGTGCCGGATGAGGGAGCCTTAAACCGGAATTTGAGCGTTTTAAAAAAACGACTCGTAAATGCTGTTAGCCAAAAATTACAGCGATACCGCAGGGATTTACAAAGATTGAAAACCAACCGGGTTTTTTTAGTCCCGCTTCAGGGAATCAATATGCGACGGCAGGATTTGGACATGCTGCGGGAGCGAACGGTTCGACAGTTAAGACAGGATTTATATGTTAAAAGAGAACTATATTGTAAAGTTCTTGGCAAATTGGACGCTTTAAGCCCGCTGGCTACTTTGTCGCGTGGTTATTCCATCACCCAAAAAGCAGATGGTGCTTTTATCAAAGATAGCGACTTGGTGGAGGCCGGGGAGATGGTGAAGGTTACTTTAGCGGCAGGAGTTCTAAATTGTGTAGTCAAAGATAAACATAAGGGGAACCGAAATGGGTAAGACAAACGAAGGGAAACCCAGTGAGCGCAATTATGAAGAAGCGATAGCCCGGTTGGAAGAAATCGTCGGACAGCTGGAGGAAGGCAATCTGCCCTTGGAAACTAGCTTAACATTGTTTGAAGAGGGAATTGGATTGGCCAAATACTGTTCTGAGAAACTGGATGCCGCAGAGGGCCGGTTACAGATTTTATTAGGGTTTAATGAAGAAGGTCCGAAGATTGGCGATTTTAAATTAAACCCGGAGGAGGAATAACCTTGGCAGTTGTTACGGCGACAAAGGATGAATTTATTAGGGAGCTTAAGGCAAGGGAGCCGTTAATTGCCGGGGTCTTCCATCAAGAACGCTATCAAAAAAGTTTCCGGCCCCAGCCTCTTTACCAGGCGGTATATTCTTATTTGCAGCGGCCCGCCAAACGGCTAAGACCGGGGATTTTGCTATTTTGTTGTGGCGCAGTAGGCGGGCGGGAAGAACAGGCTTTGTTGGCAGCAGCCGCCACAGAGGTTTACCATACTTGGACCTTGGTTCACGACGACATCATTGATAATGACCCCAAAAGGAGGGGGTTGCCCACTGTCCATGAGGAGATGCGTCTGGAAGCCCTAAAATGGGGTTGCAATGAAATCGATGCATCGCACATGGGGCGCAATATCGCCATCTTGGCCGGTGACTTACAACATGCATGGTCTGTTCGGTTATTATTAGACTCTGCGGAATTAGGAGTAGCATCCCCTGTAATTTTGGACTTGGTGCGCCGTTTAGAGGATGATCTTACAAGTGGCCTAGTGGCAGGAGAGGCTTTGGATGTCCTTTTTTCCGCCAGGCCTATCGGGGAGCTTTCAGAAGCCGATGTTTTGGAAATGCTGGAACTTAAGACCGGTGTATTATATGAATTTGCTGCAATGGCCGGCGCTTCTATCGGCCTTGGGGAAATTAAATCCCAAAATCAACTGATTGGCCGATTAGGAAGATTTGCCCGACGCTGCGGTACAGCCTTTCAACTTCAGGATGATATTTTGGGGATTACTGGTGATGAACAATTGCTGGGTAAAGCAGTGGGCTCCGACATTCGGGAGGGTAAGCGGACCACCATCGTTTTACATGCCTATCAAAATGCATCTGACAAAGAGAAGCATATTCTCGAAGCGACCCTGGGAAATCCAAACGCATCGGCTTTGGAAGTGGCTGAAGTCCGCCAGATCTTAATCAATAACCAGGGCATTGAATATACCAACCAATTGGCACAATCCATTGTGGCAGAGGCTATGGAGGAGCTAGTGCCTCTACCGTCATCAAAGTACAAAGAATTATTGTTAACCTGGGCCAGATATGTGGTGAACCGCGAATTTTAGGAGGAACGCAAATTGGAGTTTCGAGATTTCTTCAAGGAGATTGCCTACAACCATTGTCTTTGGGTTGCCCTTTTTGCGTGGTTTGTGGCTTCTGCACTTAAAGTGGGCTTTAATTATTTGAAGGAGAAAAAAATCAATTTTAAACGTTTTGTGGGGTCCGGAGGAATGCCCAGCACTCATTCGGCCTTGGTCGCATCCCTGGCCACAGCCGTGGGGATTGAGACTGGTTGGAACAGCGCTTATACAGCAACTGCCATAATCCTTGCATGCATCGTGATGTACGATGCTTCAGGAGTTAGGCTCGCGGCCAGCCGTCAAGCGGCTACTCTTAATAAAATCATTGATGAGATATTTCAGGAAGGCGAATTTCATCCGGAACATCTGAAAGAACTGCTCGGGCATACACCAATTGAAGTTATTGCCGGTG
>JAEZKW010000184.1 GCA_023415375.1 Bacillota bacterium | reverse complement strand
GTGATCCCTTTTTCCCGCATACAAAAATGAGTTCTTTTCCGTTTTGAATATTGCATTTATCATAATAGCCGTATTCTTCCTTAATTTCAAAGCCCTCAGACTCCAATAAATTTCTTAAATCCTCATCGTAATAATACTTCAATTCCAATGGCTCAACAATTTCAGTTACTTTACCGTCGGGCTCAAGCACTTGATAAATCATTTCCGGATAAATTATTTGATTCGCTACATCAATTTTTGGGCCTCGGTGTTTTTTGATGATTGTATTCCCGGTTTTTTCATCCCTAACTTCCCATTGGACCATTTCCGGATAAACCCAACTTTCATCCATTTTTTTGTAGGGCCTAAAAACATTGATAATAAAAACTCCTTCAGGTCTCAAATGCCGATAGACACATTTCAAACAATTTCTTTGGGATTCCGCAGTTATCAAAGATTGAAAAGCCCTAAACGGAACGATAATCAAAGAAAACGTCTGATTAAGTTTAAAATTTGCCATATCATATTGACCGATCCGGATGTTATCCTGGACGCTTTGAGGCTCGAATTTCAGCTTGATTTTAAATTGGTCGAGCATACTATCGGAAAGATCAATACCATAAGTTTTATAACCGTTTTGGGCAAGGATAATCGAAACCCGTCCCGTTCCGCAGGCCAGTTCCAAGATATTTCCCCGATATTTTGCTGCATATTCCAAGTAAAAGGGAATATCGGATTTCACAATATCCCGGTTATCAAAATCATATAAGAATGCCGCTTTTGTATATAAGTTAGGTTGAGCAGCCATAATTTTCCCCTTTCATTTCATATTCTTCAACGAGAAATATTTCATTTTACTATAAGTCTATAAGAAAATAGATTAATGTTATGACGATTATGAATTGATCGTTCGATTCTCCGCTTCTATTTCCTGCTTTTTCGAAATGTAAATGGAAATCCTTAATTTATAGGAAGGTAAGAGGACTCGATACATACAAAAATAACCTCCGGCTTATGAGGTTAACGCTTAAAGTCTTTCATCGAAGCAACCCTTGCATAAGTGGAAGTTATATACTATGTATCTCTTTATTCAATCAGTTTTTAGTCGTTACAAGCTTTTTTAAGCTCCGCAATCTTTTCTTTCATTTTGGGGATATCACTTTGCAGTTTCAAGATGGTGCTGCCGACAAAGACAGCATCGGCGCCGGAGTTTTTGGCCATTTGAATATCATCAGTCGTGTAAATACCTACTCCTGCATAGATTTCCCCACGAATTCCCCTACTTTTTAACTCCTGGATACAGGCTTTCAATGTTGGAAACTTCGGATGAATATTGTTATTGGTCGGCTTGGCCTGCATGTAAACAAATCCGTTCGCTGAAAGAGCTGCCGTTATTTCTTCTTCCAGCATATGAAATTGAACATAGCAGGAGATCCGAATACCACTATCCACCAATTTATCTTTAACAGCTTTATTATTGCCGCCGACATAAATGATATCGCGGATTTGGTTTTGAAGACAAAACTGAACAAATCGTTCTACACCAATATTGATAATCGTTTCCTCATAAATCACAATTAAAAATTGAGTGTCTGGATGGTTTGATTTTATTTGACGGATACCATCCATATACTTTTCGTAATCACTGCAATTTTTCAGAGCCTCCTTCATTCTGCCGGCAATGTATTCTCCTTCCAGAAACGGATTGGCGGACGGAAAATCGACTTCAATGATATCACATCCGGCATCTACATATTCATCCGCAATACGGATGCAGGATTCAATCGTCGGGTAACCGTTGGATAAATAACAAATTAGTTTCATAGATGGTTCCAACCTTTCTGAAGATGTCCAAAGAATATTGATATCGACGACGAGTGCGGAAGTTTCACTCTCCGCGGTAGGCTTTCATAAACAATGATTTGAATTGATCTTTGCTGGGTATCACCGGATTGGTTTTCGTACAACCATCTTTTTGGGCCATTTCGACCATTGTATCCAGCTTGACAATATATTCCTCTTGATTTTTAATAATTTCCCCGAAGGAAGCGGCAATCCCCAAACTACGGTTTAATTCTTTAATAACAGCCACGATATCTGTACTACCTATTTCCTCTGCAAAAGCCTGATAGGTATTACAGGCAGACTCGTCAATCCGGTTGAAAGCGATGACATAAGGAAGTAGCACCGCATCAGCCAGTCCATGAGCAATCCCAAAAAAACTTCCAATGGTGTGTGCCATGGAATGAACGATTCCCAGTGAGACATTGGTAAATGCAAGTCCCGCCGTCATTGAGGCATTGAGCATCATTTCCCGATATTCGATATTGGAACCATCCTTATGCACTTGGGGCAAGTAATGGATAATATCCTTCGCCGCAGCCACTGCTAAAATATGGCTGAGATAGTTCGCTCTTTTTGAGACCAATGCCTCCAAAGCGTGAGTGAGTGCATCCATTCCGGTTTCTGCCGTTATTTGAGGTGGCATGGTCATTGTCACTTGAGGATCGCAAATTGCCACATCAGGCATCATTTCCATATTTCCAATACCGTATTTCGTATGAGTCCCATCTTCGGTGATAACGACTGAGCGGCTAACTTCGCTGGCGGTACCGCTGGTGGATGGAATACAAACCATTATCGCTTTCTGCCTGAGCTTTGGTATTCCATTGGGCGGTAGTATATCGGATAATTTAGTAAGTTCCGGGTGCTCATAAAAGACCCACATTGCTTTAGCAGCATCCATTGCCGAACCGCCGCCCAGAGCCACAATAATATCCGGGCCAAAAGACTTCATCGCCTGTGCGCCACGAAATACTGTACTAAACAGGGGATCAGGCTCTACGCCTGAAAAAACTTCACTGGCAATCCCGGCCTCTCCAAATAAATCGATTACTTTCTGAAGAATCCCGCTCTTTTTCATACTTGAGCCGCCAGTTACAATAAAAGCTTTGGTACCTGTGAGAGTTTTTAAATGTTCCAGGGAGTTTAAACCAAACATTAATTGGCTGCCCGCTAATTTCATCGGTCTCATCATTTTCAACACTATCCTTTTAATGTACTCATTAATTCACTTGCCAATTTTAACGATACAGGATTCTCAATAACCCCGCCCTCTTTAAGACTTGTTCCCACGATGGCGCCATCGGCGATAGAAAGTTGCTCTTTAATATTGGCAGTTTTCACCCCACTGCCTGCAATAAGGGGCAACTTCGTGACCTTTCGGACCCGCTGAATGATTTCAATCGGTGTTTCCACCCCAAGATGCGTCCCGGTTACAATAATCGCATCAGCGCCACAGGATTCGGCGGTTTTGGCTGAATCTTCAATGGTAATATGGGGAAGTACCATATGGGTATGCTTTACTTGAATATCCGCCAATATTTTAATGCTTTCCGCCTGGAGATTCTTCCTGAAAAGCATAGCCTCTCTGGCGCAGGGCTTGATAATACCGCCAAAAAATTCAACCGTATCCACAAAAACCGGTATTCTGACAAATGAACCGTCAATAGCCTTGGCAATAGAAATGGAGGTCTTATAGTCATTCATCGCCGCATCGATTCCGATGGGGATTTTAACTGCAGAAGCTACATGCGCGCTCACGACCGCCAGGGCACAAGATTGTTCCGTATCGAGAATAACACCAAAAGGATTGTCTCCCATATTTTCAACAATAATGGCATCCATACCGGACTTTTCAAGAGTGAGGGCGTCGGAGACGGCCTGATCCATTACTTTTTTCATATCCCCGCAAAACCCGGGCATTCCGGGTAGCGCCAGGCAATGCACCATACCAATGACAAAACGTTTCCCTCGGCCTAAAAAATCGGTGTTGCTCATTTTAAATCAACCTCTTTATGATAAATTTTTAGTCCATCCAGTACAATTTGGCAAAGATCTTGCTCGGCCTGTTTTCTCTCCTCACCCATCAGTGAACCCTTGAGGTTCTCGAGCACTGTGGTCATTGTAACAATGCAGCACTTAATACCCATTAAGTTCGCTAAAACCAACATACAACTGGATTCCATATCTACAGCCAAAATATTATATTTTTTTAGCTGCAAAAAAGTCTGACTCATATCCGTCTGCATTTTATGACTGAGTTTGGATTCACGCATCCGGCTATAGAAGCCATCCATTGAGGCTGTAACACCATTCACATAATCCCTGCCATTTAGCAGCACACTTTGATTCATGCAGTTTAAAAGCTCGATATTGGCAACGGCCGGATAGGATACAGGCACATAAGTGCTACTCGTTGCTTCTTCCCGCATGACCCCGGTGGGAATGATTAGTTTTCCCAGCAAATCATCTTGAAGACCCATGGTGGTGCCCATTCGAATTGCCACTTCCATACCGCATTGATACATTTCTTCCATGGCGATGGCAGCCGAAGGCGCTCCAATACCCGTCGATGAAACAGTGACTGGCAAGCCCTGGTATGTTCCGGTATAAGTATTAAACTCCCGGTTGAAAGCAACATGTTTCGGAGCATCCAATAGTTTGGCCAGAGTTTCAACGCGCCAAGGGTCGCCTGAAAAAATTACGTATTTGGCAATCGTCTGTTCCTCGCCACGTAAATAAAGTGTCTCCATTATGATCTCCTTTCTTGTTGAGAGAAGTCTTGATAACGTTTCAAAAATCTGTCATGATTAGGGGCATTGGTGGTGCAGCCGACTTTCTCAATAATAAAAGATGAAAGTACACTGCCCATTTTACAGCATTCCATGATAGGCATTTCATTTAAATAGCCATACAGAAATCCTGCCATATAGGCATCTCCAGAGCCGCTTGTATCCAACACTTTCCCAAATACTGCCGCAGAAACGCTATTTGAAATGATCCCTTTTGGCGTTTTTTGATAATACACACTTCCCGATTTACCAAGGGTCGTTATAATAACCTCGGCATTTCCTTTTTCAAAAAGCTCGGTAATGGCAGAAAATTTGAAAATACCCTCAATTTCCCCGCGTTCTTCCTGATTGGTAAAAATAATTCTGCTGGAAAAAAGGATTTTCTGGAATAAGTCTTTGGGAAAAGCTTCAAAATCACATTTCATCCCGAAAACCAGTGGAACGTTATGCTTGATACACTTCTGATAAAACTCAACATTATCATCATAAGATCCTACCGTAAGTACGGCGATACGAGCTTCCTTAAAAAATTGATCTTTCATTTCCCCGGCATATTTGCAGTCCATGGCGCCCGGATAAAAAATCGCAATATGATTGTTATCTTGATCTGAGAGTAAATAACAGTTGGAAGTTGTTTCACCCGGTACTAGCTGGGTGGCATCTAGACAAACGCCGGCATTTTTTAAATACTCATAAAATCCGTTTTCCTGATAATCGACTTCTCCCAAACGGATGATCGGAAGAGCCCGAAGGCCGAGCCTCGCGGCAAGATATGCGATATTGGTGGGACAGCCTCCGTAGTAAATCCTGGCATTGTCACTATTTTCAATAATTGAAGTATATCCGTAGCGAACCGGAGTCTTCGTTTTGATGATGCGATCAATACTTGCATACCCACTGGTAATCATGTCGTATTTCATTTAGAAAATTTCCCCTTTATTCAAAAGGCTAAAAAGTTCTTCCGAAGTGATGACCCTTCCAAAGTATTTCCTGATATCCGTCAAATGGACATGATTTACTGTTTCATTATTCGTTGCAACACAATCTGCAACGACAATCGGTAAATAATCAAGATTGTAAGCGTCAGTTACGGTTGCCCGGATACAACAATTGGTTTTGGTTCCAACGATGATCACATTTTCAATTTTATTTTCGCGCAACACCATATCGAGATCCGTTCCCACAAAGCCGCTATAGCGGCGTTTTTTGATCACATAATCTTTGAGGGGATCAACGACCAGCAAAGGATCAATTTCATCACCGTCGGTGCCTTCAAGGCAACAGGGCCTCATATTCTGGAGGTTTTTGTCGAACTTATCTTTCCGGTAAAAATGTTTCAGAAAAACAATCAACAGGCCATGCTTCCTGCATTCTTCCAACACTTTCTTTATTTGCGGCAAGACTTCTTGATTTTGTGGGTAATAGACCAGACCATCCGGATCGGTGAAGTCTTTTAACATGTCGATAATAATGAGCGCTGATTTACTCAAGTTTAAATCCCCTTACAGTATTATTGCGGTTTTGAAGCACTGAAACCACTAGTAGGACAACGATAATCGTAAGATAAGGCACAATTTCGAATAGTTGCGATATTGGACCGGCAAATAATGCCAAATTAATCGCTAAAGACTTGGCAAGGCCAAAAAGTAAGGCAAAAAGGGCGCATCGTAATGGTTCACCCCTGCCGCAATAAATGGCGGCAATCGCAATAAAACCTCGTCCTGCTGTCATATTGTTGGTAAAAAGAGCCATTCGTTCAACGGAGAGTTCCATTCCGGCAAGGGCGCAAAGCGCGGCGCCAATTAGTACCGCAGCATATTTAACGCTATTGACCCGAATACCAACTGACTTGGCAGCCTCTTCGTTTTCTCCGACCACTCTGACATAAACTCCGAATTTCGTATTATATAACAAAATGCTGGTGGCAATGATTAAAATAAAACTGGTATATGTGATAGCCGTATGACCGCTTAGAATACTTCCTAAGACCGGTATTCTCGAAATGAAAGGAATGGAAATTTTCAGGCTTGCTACATTTACAATGGAGCTTACATTGATATTGGCAAGCTGCATGAATTTCAATATAAAGGCGCTTAATGCGGCCACAAACAAGTTAATCCCAAAACCGGTTATAATAAAGTTACTTTTTAAAGTGACACTGAAGTATGAAAAGATCAACCCTAAAACAAGTGTAAGCAGCACACTAACCAGAAGGGCCATCCACAAGCTTCCTGTTAGCAGAACAGTGAGCGCACTTGAGAAAGCCCCCATCAGCATCATGCCCTCAAGTCCAATATTAAGTACACCCGCTTTATGGGCGAACAGGCCGCCTAAAACCGCTAATATTAAGGGGGTACTATGATAAAACATATCATATAATATATTTTGGACCAGGTTCATATCCATCTTCCTTCCGTCCTAAGGTTCGAGGCTGTCTAAAAAGTCGTTTAAAATCAATAAGATATGGAACATATCAGAAATACAATATATAGCTTCATAGAATATGGTGATTTCAATATATTGTATTTCTTTATCGTAAAATTTACTTTTGGGACAGCCCCAAAATGGGATGAAAAACTAATCATTAATGAGCCAAAAGCTAATAGCTGACAGCGAATACAAATAACCAATAACTAACAACTACTCTTCGACCTTTTACCACAGGCTTTGGATAATAACATTTTCAGCTTCGTTCCAAGACTCGTATTTTGACTGATAAACCGTACCGAAAGGAAAAGGATCAGGATTCCCTGAATGACTCCGACGATATCTTTAGGTACATTGGTAAAAAGACCAATATATTCACTGCCGTTTTTCAAGGCGGCATAAAAAACCGAAACAACTAAAATACCAATGGGACTATGATTGCCGAGTAGTGCGACCAGCATTCCATCCCAACCCAGTCCCGGATTACCGGAAAAGTCAAGTGTAAACCGGTATTTCTCACTCATCAGGAAACCGGCTCCGGCCAAACCGCTTATTGCTCCACTGATCAGCATGATTAAAATGATTTTTTGAGCAACATTCATTCCGGTGGCTTCCGCAAACTCCGGGTTTTTGCCCATCGCTGTGATTTCAAACCCTAGTTTGGACTTATTAAAAATCACATAAAAAATGATTAAGACTCCGAGTGCAATAAAGAAAAACAAGGTTAAGTCGCTATTGAAAATCTTTTTAAACATAGCGCTATCGGCAATTGCATAAGTCGATACATACCCTGAGGCCGGATCTTTAAATACCCCTTGCGCCAAAAATTTTACAATCTCAGCCACTACATAGTTGAGCATCAAGGTAACCACCATTTCATTGACTTTGAAATAAGCCTTCAATATGGCGGGAATTAAAGTGACGACCATTCCGACGAGCATTCCAGTTATCAGGCAGAGCGTAATATGCAGACCCGGCTGGATGCCTCTGATGCTAAAGCCAACCACTCCAGCAAAAAAGGCTCCTAATACAGCTGCACCTTCCACACCCATATTAAAAATGTTGGCTTTAAAAGTAATTGCAATTCCAAGCCCAGTTAAAATTAAGGGAGCTGCAAAATGTAGCGTTTTTAAAATACCTTGGCTGGTAAAAAGCGATTTCTGAATCATGATTTGGTAAGTTAAGAACGGGTTTTCGCCAATCACTGCAATAATAATTCCGCCGACAAATAACGCAAGTACTATTGGAAGGATGGCGCTATAGATTGAAGATATCATTGCCTGCTTATTTTTCATAATGTTCCTCATTGTTCAACGGTTATTAAACTAAACTGGGAGAAAAGTCTTTAGTTTTAGCCGATTGAAGCTGGCCGGAGTTTAGTTAACGATACCAGCCATTAATAATCCTAGTTCAGCACTATTGGCCTTTTCCCCGGCAACTTCCCCAACAATTTTACCTTTATACATAACCAAAATCCTATCACTAAGGCCCATAATTTCGCTAAGTTCACTGGAAATCAATAAGATGGCTTTATTCTGCTGCCTTAAATTTAAGATGCAACGATGGATAAACTCAATTGAACCAATGTCGACACCCCGGGTCGGTTGACTGGCAATCAAAATCTTAAGGCCCGAATCAAACTCTCTGGCGATAATCACTTTTTGAGCGTTCCCACCGGATAATTGGGCTACAGATCCTTTGGGATCGGCAACCCGGATATCATATTTTTCTAGTAATTCATCCCGGTTTTGACAAATACTTTTTTGATCAAGAATGATATTTTTGCAGAACTTGCTCTTTCCATGATAACCGGCAATTAAATTATCGCTGAGAGACATTTCCTTACATAATCCTTGCGCGTATCGATCTTCAGGGATAATCCCCACACCTATGTTACGAAGTGCACCCGGCCAATTGTTGGTTAACTCTTGGTCATAAAGATGAACAGTGCCTTCTGTTGAAAGCATCAATCCTGATAAAACTTTTACGAGTTCACTTTGACCATTGCCTTCAACACCGGCGATTCCCAAAATCTCGCCTTCTCTGATTTCAAAGCTGATATTATCGAGAACCTTCTTGCCCAGGTAGTTTGTTGTAGATAAACCATTGACCCGGTAGGCAACCGGATTTTTTCCCAATATTTTTTGTTCTTTTTTAGTTTGAAGAAGTACTTCACGGCCAACCATCATCGTGGCTATTTCTTCAGCACTTGTTTGACTCGTAGGTTTACTTCCTACAACCTTGCCTCTTTGGATAACCATGACTTGGTCACTGACATCCATAACTTCCCGAAGTTTATGGGTAATTAGAATAATCGTTTTCCCTTGCTTTTTTAATTCTTTAAAATTAACCAGGAGCTCATCAACTTCTTGGGGTGTCAAAACAGCCGTTGGTTCGTCGAATATTAAAATATCGACATTCCGGTAGAGCATTTTCAATATTTCGACTCGCTGCTTAGCGCCAATCGAGATATTTTCAACCCGTTCACTCGGGTCGAGCTCAAATTTGTAATCATGAATCAATTTCTGAATTACAATCCGTTCTTGTCTTTTATCAATAAAAGGCGATAAAATAGATAGTCCCTTGTTGATTTTCAAAGTTTTGGTAAGCTCGGCCCCAAGCATAATGTTTTCAAAAATCGGCAGACTCGGAACCAGCTTGAAATGTTGATGCACCATTCCAAGACCCGCGTTGATTGCATCAAGAGGTGAATTAAAGTCAACTTTTTGCTCGTTGACGAAAATATCACCAGCGGTTGGGCGCGCTAGACCATAAAACATATTCATCAAGGTCGTTTTACCAGCGCCGTTTTCACCTACAATTGCAGTGATTTCACCTTTGGGAATCGCCAAATTCACATTGTCATTCGCAATAAAATTCCCATATTTTTTGGTTAAGTTTACAGCCCTGATTGCATACATCGCTTTTGCCCTTCATTATTTTTTGAAGGAATTCGGCAACCGCTTAACGAAGCGGTATGCCAAATTCCGTAGTTATTGCCATAATTAGTCGTTCGGCATTGAAAGCTCTTTGAGATCTGCTTTATGGAAAGCTTCTCCCGCTTGGGCGTTCGTTACTTTGATAGCGCCGCTGGCGATTTTCTTGGCAACCGCGTTCAGTTCATTCTTAATCTCATTCCATTTTGCTTTCCCCTGGGGGGTCACTTTCGACTCAATGACGCTTAAATCGGTAATACCGGTAGCACCGGATGCCAAGTTGTAGCTGATAACCTTGCCGTTAACTTGATTTAAAGTGTTGTTTTTAAGATTCTTAATAATTGCCAGAACGGGTACTTTGGTATTCTTAAGGACACTGGTAAGAATATAACCCGGTTGATTGCCATCTTTATTGGCATCGACTTCAATAGAAAGCTTTTTGACTTCCTTTGCCTTCGAGTCGACACCGTCGCCTACAGCTCCGGCAACGCTAAACACGATATTGGCACCGTTTTGATAGTAGGTGTTGGCTTTGGTTGCTCCAGCTGCCGAGTCAGCGAATCCGGCGTTATAGTCGCTGAAATAAGTGTATTTAATATTCAACTTTTTTGCTTCATAGTTGATTCCTTCGGCAAATCCATAGCTGAATACGGTAATTCCGTTTGACTTGGTTCCCCCAATGAAGCCGATTTTGCGGCCGGCATCTCCGGAGGTAAAGTTGTAATCCTGAGCATTAAAAAGAGTTTTGGCATTTTCATTGACCAAGGTACTCAGAACGCCCGCCATAAATGAAGCCTCGTGCACATCAAAGAGTACTGATACAACGTTCTTATTAATGACTTTTCCGTTTTGATCGATATTGGGACTATCATTGAAGACCACAAAAGTCGTATTGGGATACTGTGCTGCAATCGCTTTTTTACCGCCAACCCCTTTAATAAGGGCGTCAAAATTATACTCCAAACTAAAAATCACTTTGTAACCGGCATCTGCAAGTTGTGTCAGACTCCCTGGAATATCTGAAGACTCAACCACTTTATAATTGATTCCAAATTGTTTTTTAGCCTGTTGAAGACCTTTAATAGCTGATTCATTATACCCTTTATCATTTGCTCCAGCTGCAGATGTAATCAGAGCCACTCTCAAATCTTGCTGTTTCGCGTAACCAGTGAATAATAAAGAAATTACCATGACTGCCATTAATGAAATTACAATGGTTATCCGCAAACTGTTTTTTTTCATTTGATTTACTCCTTATTCTTGTTTGTTTTCGGTACTTTTTCCAAAACGATTCGAAAACGCGTCCACTTATTTTACCTGATTGATGTAAAATTTAAATTTATCGGTTCGGTAATAGCTTTTAAAGGTTTCGATCGGCACCTCCTTTCCATTCATAATACCGAGTGTTACGGCTCTGAACAAAAGGATCGCTTCTCCCTCTTCGATTCCAAAAATTTCTGATACTTGGTCTGCAGCAAGAACAGCTTCAATCGTCCGGGTTGCTTTGGTAATCCGAGTATCATATTTTGTCTCTAATATATGATAAATTGATTCAACGCCAAAATCATAGTTTTCAATACCGGGAAAAAGTTTGCAGGGTAAATATGTAGTTGTCAAGTTAAGTGGCTCATTATCGGCAAAATAGACCCTCTTCACCATCAAAACCTTGTCCCCATCACATAGCTGCAATCTTTTCATCCGTGCCTGATCCGCAAATAGAACTTCCGCAGCGAGTAATTTCTTTGAAGGTATCATGCCCATGTTTAGAATATCATTCGTACAGCTGGTAATGGATACTAAATCTTGGTTTAAGGTTTCATTTTTAACAAAAGTTCCTTTCCCTTGAACCCGATATAAGTACCCTTCCTTTACCAAATCATCAATTGCTTTCTTTGCCGTAATTCGACTAACTTCGAACATTTTCATCAATTCCCGCTCACTAGGGACCATACCGTTCGAACCGATTTCTTCCTTGTCAATCATTTCAAGTACTTTGTTTTTCACGATGAAATATTTCGGAGCCATTCCGTTTATCACTTCATTCACCTCCCTATAACAAGTCTGGTCAAATTTATCTATCCCACTTCGTGATATCACATGATTTCAATACCATTGCATTGAGATTAAAGAATTGTTTTCCAGTTATAACTCCTTTTTCTGGATATGCCATCATATTGATATGTTGATATGTCCAGTTAGATAATATTACTTTATCAGGATAATGTCAACAGATTTAGCATTCCTTTTTTAATGGCTCCTTGACATAAGGACCGAACTGATTCCAAGAGATATTTTACTGACAATATATCGGCAAAACGGCTTTAACCATTTTACATTCGATGGTCCGGGTCAAGGGGAACTATGAAAAAGTATGAAATTTGACGTTAAAGAGTATCATAAAACCGTATCGGCGATTATCGACTGGTTCGGATCCACGCCCAAAATTCACGCAGAAAAGATGATGAAATGGGCCAAGGGAGAAAAGCTACTTCGCTATTATGAAGATGGAGAACATTGTACTCAAAATTATTTAGATGAAGTATTTCCGGAGATCATCGATTGGTTTAGGGAAAAGTTGGCTATGTAGTTCCAATTGGAATAATATATCTTTTTATGCTCTCAAATAATTAAACGCTCGGTGAGTCCCACTCGTTTCTTTCTGGGAAAACGGGTGGGACGCCCACCAAGCATTAAATTGCCTTGAGATTAAACTGTGTATAACTTCTTAGAGCTTTAAAACCCAGACTATTAACTTTTGTCTAAAACAGTCCCACGATCTTCCCATCTTCTAATATATCAATTCCTTCGGCGGCCGGAACCTTCGGTAACCCCGGCATCGTCAAAATACTACCGGCAATGGCCACTACAAATCCAGCGCCTGCCGATACCCGAAGTTCCCTGACAGTCAGATTCCAACCAGTAGGGGCTCCTTTTAGTGCCGGATCATCCGAAAGAGACATCTGAGTCTTGGCAATGCAGACCGGCAATTTGTCGAATCCAAGCCGGATGAAGTTCTTTAAAGCTTGTTCCGCTTCTTTCGTAAAGCTCACACCGGAAGCGCCGTACACTTTACGGGCTACTACAGCGATTTTTTCCTTCAAAGGAAGATCTAATTCATAGAGAGGCGCAAAGGAATTAGGTTCCTGCAGCGCCGCCAGGACCTGCTCTACAAGTTGCTCACCGCCGGCACTGCCCTTTGCTACGACTTCGGAAATGGCAGCCTTCACTTTTAATTTACGGCAATACTCCATCAAAAACTGTAGTTCCCCGTCACTATCAGTAGGAAAACGGTTGATAGCCACCACCACAGGAAGCCCGAAATTCTCCCGTAAATTCCGAAGATGCTGTTCCAAATTGGGCAAGCCCTTTTCCAAGGCTGAGATATCTTCCCGGTTTAAGTCCTCTTTAGCCATTCCACCATGGAACTTTAAGGCCCTTACCGAGGCCACTAAAACAGCTACCGCAGGCTGAACTTCCGCAGTTCGGCTTACGATATCGAAGAATTTTTCCGCCCCCAGATCGGATGCGAAACCTCCTTCGGTAACAACATAATCGGCTAATTTCAGCGCCATTCGGGTCGCAATAATACTATTATTCCCATGAGCAATGTTGGCAAAAGGGCCGCCATGAATGAAAGCTGGTTGACCCTCAAGGGTTTGCACCAAGTTGGGGTTCAGAGCATCTTTCAAGAGTAAAGCCATCGCTCCGACGGCTTTCAGATCCCGCGCCAAAACCGGTTCACCCTTGATATTAAAGGCTACTACGATTTTTCCCAGACGCTCCTTTAAGTCTGCCAAACCGCTGGTTAAGCAGATAATCGCCATGATTTCAGAAGCTACCGTAATATCGAATCCGCTTTCATGAACAACCCCATCTCCTTTGCCGCCAAGGCCTACAATGATATTGCGCAGCTCCCTGTCGGAGATATCCATCACCCGCCGCCAAACCACCCGCTTGAGATCGATCCCGAGCTCATTGCCATGAGCAATATGATTATCTACCAGAGCGGCCAACAAATTATGGGCCGTGGTAATCGCATGAATATCTCCGGTAAAATGCAAATTAATTTCATCCATTGGCAAAACTTGTGAATATCCTCCACCGGTTGCCCCGCCCTTAACTCCAAATACCGGACCCAAAGAAGGTTCCCGTAAACAAAGCATCACTCGTTTACCGGCTTTGCCGAGGGCCTGCCCCAATCCGATTGCGGTACAGGTCTTCCCTTCACCCGCCGGAGTGGGAGTAATGGCCGTTACATAAATCAATTGCCCATTTTTCCTTGATTTTATTTCATCATAAAATTTTAAATCGACTTTTGCTTTATATTTCCCATAAGGTTCAATGTACTTTTCGGGAATTTCGCATAAGGCCGCGATTTCCCCGATGGGAATCATAGATGATGCTTGAGCGATTTCGATATCTGATAACATTCTGTTTCCTCCAGACAATATCTAAATAAAAACATTATACCAGATCAAACAATTTTAACACAATATACCGATTTACAACAAAAAACAAAAATAGGCATCTGCCAAGACATTTGCCTACCTCCACA
This sequence comes from Bacillota bacterium, assembly GCA_023415375.1. Classification (GTDB taxonomy): domain Bacteria; phylum Bacillota; class UBA4882; order UBA8346; family UBA8346; genus UBA8346. Next base: position 29,638 of record JAEZKW010000184.1, on the reverse strand, counting down.
TTGATTATTTTGATTTTGATTCAATTACGAGCCCAATAATTTAACGATTCAAAAATTAAATCATTCTTTTCTCCAGTTGCCAAATGTCTTTTAGCTGATCCTTCGAATCTGCGCCCCAAGACCGGAAAACTTCGCTTCAATATTCTCATATCCCCGATCCAAATATTGAAGCCCTTCGAGGTTGGTCTTTCCTTCGGCAGCAAGACCCGCAATGACCAGGGCGGCCCCGGCCCGTAAATCGGGAGCGTAAACTACTGCGCCGCTTAAAGCTTTGGTTCCTTTAACGATCGCACTCCGGCTTTCAACCCGGATCGAAGCACCCATTCGGATTAACTCATCGACGTAACTAAAACGTCCCCCGAAAACATTCTCTGTTATGACACTAGTCCCTTCGGCAATCGATAATAAAGCTGTAATCTGTGGCTGTAAATCCGTTGGAAAACCAGGATACGGTAATACTGTTACGTCTACCCCTCTGAATTTTTGCTCTGTGTGAACCCGGATTTGTTCTTCACCAGTTTCAACTGTAATTCCAATCTCCCGCAGCTTAGAAGTGAGAGCTTCTAAATGTTCAGGAATTACATCTTCGACGGTCACATCTCCACCTGTAATTGCGGCGGCAATCATAAAGGTTCCGGCTTCAATCCGGTCCGGTATGACCATATAGTCGATTTCCCGGTCGTTCAATTGGTTCACGCCTTCAATACGGATGGTATCGGTACCGGCTCCCCGGATCCTAGCGCCTAAACGGTTATAAAAATTTTGTTCCTCAATAATTTCAGGTTCTTTCGCTGAATTTCGAATAATCGTAGTCCCTTCGGCGAGTATCGCTGCGGCCATAATATTCTCAGTAGCACCAACACTCGGAAAATCTAAATGGATTTCTGTACCCTTCAGCTTTTTGGACTGAATATAAACATAGCCGTGTTCTTCAATAACCTCTGCTCCTAAAGCCCTAAAGCCTTTAAGATGTAAATCAATCGGCCTTGAACCAATATTGCAGCCCCCCGGTTGAAACAATTTAACCCGTCCGGTGCGGGTAAGCAGCGGCCCCATAACTTGAATCGAAGCCCTCATCTCACGCACCAATTCGTCAGGAGCCGAATCTCCCAGTCCATGATTGGAGTTGATAAGTAAGGTCGTTTGGTCCTCCCAATTTACATCCGCGCCAAGCGCCTGCAAAACTCTAATCATCATTTCTACATCTTTAAGTCGTGGAACATTCCGAATGATACAACGATTATTAGTCAATAAAGAGGCTGCCATCAGTTTAAGGACGGCATTTTTAGCGCCGCTTGCTTTCACTGAACCATATAGACTCTTTCCTCCGATAATTTCCAACCGTTCAGCAGTTTTGGTGCTAGACGGTACAACTGTTCCTAAATCCATCATTCTATTGCAGCCTCCTAATATTTATAGACCAATAGCCATCATATTCCGCGATGGTCAATGGTGTGACATACGACTCAAATGCTTGTCCTCTCAGGATATCATCTTTAATAATTCATCAACAATGGTCTGAACTGCTTGCGGGCGACTTAAATCCATACTTGCTTTGGACATCTTTGCTCGTAATTTTTGATCCTGAAAGAGACGATTCAGGCTACTCAATAAATGCTCCGGAGTTAGATCTCCCTCTAAAATAACTTCCGCTGCCCCATGGCTCTCTAAAACGCGCGCATTAAATTCCTGGTGGTTGTTTGTGGCATACGGATAGGGTACCAATACGGCTGGGATTCCAAAACAAGTAATTTCAGCGAGGGAAATGGCGCCCGCCCTTGCCAATACCATATCCGATACTTTATAAGCATCAGCTATTTTATAAAAATAGGCCACTAACTTTAGACGATCCGATTGCTCTTTCGTTAGTTTCAAGGATTTTACAGCTTCACTTATATTATCGTACTCTTTAGTCCCAGTCATCAGTATTATTTGTAATTTCGAGAAATTTTCTAATAAACTCTTGATGTTCGGCAATAAAGCTTGATTAATCCGGCGTGCACTCTGACTACCGCCAAATACCAACAAATTAATACAACCGGGCTTAATGCCAAGCTCCTTCTCAGCCGCCGCTCTGCTTACCTTGACGAATTCTTCAATACGAATCGGATTTCCAGGAGCCGAGATTTTAGAAGCCGGAAAAAATTTGGCTGCTTCCGAATAGGCCAAAAAAATATGATTTACAAAACGCCCCAAAATGCGATTGGTTAAGCCGGGGAAAGCGTTCTGTTCTTGTATTGCCGTTGGAACTCCTTGCAAATGGGCTGCGAGAACCATGGGACCACAAACATAGCCCCCGGTCCCAATCACCAAATCCGGCTTAAACTGCCGGATGATCTTGAAAGTTTCTGCCATTCCTTTAGCCGCAAGCCACAAGGCAGTAAATACTTTTGGACTTACTTTCCTTGGAATACCTGACAAATTAATCGTTACGAGCCGAAAGCCTTCTTTCGGGATTATATCGGATTCAAGTCCTCTTTTACCGCCTACAAATAATATTTCAGTCCGGGGATCGCGCCGTAAAAATTCTTTGGCAATCGTTACTGCAGGATAAATATGTCCTCCGGTGCCTCCACCGGCTAATATCACACGCATTGGATTAACCTCGTTTCCTTATTAAAGAATACAGAATACAGGAGCCAGAATCCAGAAGAAGTTCTTTCCAAATCCATTCAAACACAGAAAATAGAAGTCAAAATTAGAATAAAAATCTTTAGCTCTGTTTTCAATAATGGTTGTTCCAATATATCCTTTTTATTCTCCCGCAGAGGCGCAGTTGGCGCGGAGAAAAACATTAAACATAAACAGATATCTCAATCAACCATTCTTAATAGCATCGCTAAATCTTTTTTCGGCGGTCTTTTGTTTTTTACCTCCTGGCTCCTGACTTCTGGCTTCTAAATTCCACCATATAATTCATGGAGTCGTATTCTTGGAGATATTCAGCAAAATTCCAATACTAAACAGGCTTACAATTAACGACGAGCCACCATAACTTAAAAATGGTAAAGTAATCCCCGTTACAGGAATTGATGAAGTGACAACTCCAATATTTAAAATGGCTTGAAAAACCAACCACGAGGTAATACCAGTGGCCAACATCCTTCCATACGGATCTTGGCAGGAAATTGCTATTTTATAACCACGCCAGGCAAAAAAGAAAAATAAAACCAACACTGTCACAGTCCCAAGCAAACCCAATTCTTCACCGAGGATTGAAAATATATAGTCTGTGTGGGCTTCCGGCAAATAATGAAATTTTTGACGACTCATCCCGAGTCCTAAACCAAAAGGTCCTCCTGAACCTAATGCGTATAAGGACTGAATAATTTGCCATCCGTCACCCTGAGGATCCTTCCAGGGGTTTAAAAAGGCAACCAACCGTTTTAAGCGGTAATCTGCATTTACAGCCATTACGATACCTGCACCTAAACCGGCAAAACCTAAAAAACTCAAATACGAAAAAGGAACGCCTCCGGCAAACAGCATCATCATGAAAGTTGCAAAGATGACGATGGTCGTTCCCAGGTCCGGTTCTTTCATGATCAGCATGCATACTATAGAAACACAAACCAGAGGAATGACCATCCCGATAATAAAATTATTAACGCCTTTTTTGATCTCTGCTAAGTAATGAGCAGTAAACATGATGACGGCTAGTTTGGCAAATTCGGAAGGCTGGATTTGAAAAAATAGTCCCAAATCAATCCAGCGATGAGAGCCTTTCTTGGCCTCAAATAGCAACACCGTAACAAGTAAGACCAATGAAACAATCGACACCGGTATAGTAAATCGTTTTAAATACTGATAAGGAAACTTCATCATGAAAAACATGAAACCGATACCGACAATCGCGAAAACCAACTGACGCAGTCCATAATGAAAAACACTGGTCCCACCAGTATCAGATAAAGATTCCGGTGCGCTGGCGCTTGTTACCATAATTAAACCAAGTGCCAATAAAGCCATAACAACAGTAAATAAAAACAAATCCGATGGATTGCGCTTCAAGACAGCGGGGCCTCCATATTTAAGATTCCAAAGACTTAATATTTTCTTTTCTTAGCGGATTAAATAACCAAGGATGCCGATAACCCCTAGTACGATACCAATAATCCAAAAACGAATCATGATTTTCGGTTCCACCATACCACCAAGTTCAAAATGATGATGGATGGGGCTCATCCGAAAAACCCTTTTTCCGGTGGTTTTGTAAGAGGTCACTTGAATAATGACTGACAGGTTTTCCGCTACGAAAATACCACCAATGATTACAAAAAAAAGACTCATTTGACTAAACAGGGAAATTCCAGCCAAGCCCGCACCTAGCGCCAGAGAACCCGTATCTCCCATAAAAACCTGGGCTGGAGGACCATTAAACCATACAAAACCGACACACGCCCCGGCAAGCGCAAAGGCAAATATTGATAATTCCGGTTGATGCTGAAATAAAGTCAGAGCACCCAAAAACAAGGCGGCGATCGCGGTGGTTCCCCCAGCCAGTCCATCAAGTCCATCCGTAAGATTCACAGCATTTGAAAAAGCAACGATGACAAAGACGGCGTACAAAAAAAAGACGGGGTTTCCAAATCCCCCTACCGGGAAAGTCAATTGCAAATTGGCAAACGGCACCAGCTGCGAGGTTGGAAACTGATTGCGAATCATAAAAAATACTGCCAGTGCGGCAAACAAAATTTGGGCGAATAATTTTTGCCTTGCGGTAAGGCCAAGCGATTTTTTGGTGATAATAATAATTAAATCATCCACCAGTCCAATCAAGCCAAAACTCAACGTTAAAAAAGTCAGCCATAAAACAGTCGGTGAAAAAGCTTTGACAAACATCAATCCCACGACCAGTGAAAATAAAATTAAGATTCCACCCATTGTAGGAGTCCCGGCCTTTTTCAAATGGCTTTGAGGTCCATCCGTCCGGATACTCTGACCGAATTTTAACCGATGCAAAAGCTTAATCGTAATTGGACCCAATGCTAACGAAACCAGAAATGCGACGAAAGCAGCGACAATAAGTTTAAGTAAAAGTGTCATGAAATGTGGACCTCCTCCGTGGATAAGGCGTTGACAATCTCTTCCATTTTCATCCCACGGGAACCCTTCACCAGGATAAAATCTCCCGGTTTAATATACGCCTTAAGTCTCTCAATTAAAGCTTGTTTCTCTAGAAAATATTCACCATGACCTTTAGCAAGTTCATTCATTCCTTCAGCATATTTTTTTGCCAAATCTCCGAAAGCGAATAGATGATCGATTCCTTTCCGAGCAGCATAAGTACCAATTTCATAATGAATCTGGGCAGCGGTTGGCCCTAATTCCAACATATCGGCTAGTATGGCAATTTTTCGTTCCCCGGATTGACTTGAATGTAAAACGTCGATAGCGGCTTTGACTGAGGTGGGACTGGCATTATAAGTATCGTCAATAACTCGGTAGCCATTTTTTTCAATAATGTTCAAACGTTTACCGCTAAGTTCAGGCTCAGCCAAACCTTTTTGGATACTTTGTTCGGATATCCCCAATTCTTTTGCTGCAGCAACGGCGGCAATTGCATTCATAATATTATGGCGGCCAGGTACTGGTAAATTTATTGCTATGCTTCCATTTTTGAAAATGGCCTTAAAACGGGAACCAGAATCGGTCATTTCGATAATTTCGGCCTGATAATCAAGGTTAGGCCCATCAATACCGTAAAAAACCTTCCTAGCCCGGGTACTATTTTCCATCTTGCGCACCAAAGCATCATCCCCATTTAAAATAGCCAAACCACTCTGGGGCAAAGCTTCTACTAACTCCGACTTCGCTTTCGCTATATTTTCCTGGGTCTTCAAAAGCTCCAGATGAGTAAGCCCCACATTGGTAACCAGTCCAATCGTAGGTTCTGCAATACCAGCCAGGTTCTGAATTTGCCCCAGACCTCTCATACCCATTTCAACAACAGTTGCCTGAGTTTGCGTACTTATCTTTAAAAGCGTTAACGGGAGGCCTATCTCATTATTATAATTGGCCTCGGTCTTCACGAGTGACAATTCTTTCCCGATGATTGAAGCGACGAAATCTTTGGTTGTCGTTTTACCATTACTGCCGGTTATCGCAATTAATGGGGCCTGAAAACGTCTCCGGTGAAAACGGGCAATATCTCCTAAAGCCTTTAAGGTATCCATTACCTTAATAATCGTGATTCCCTCAAAAGTAGGCCCATCATCCATTACAATCAAAGCTGCAGCGCCCAACTGGGCCGCAATGGCTAGAAAGTCATGGCCATTGAATCGTTCTCCCTTTAAGGCTATAAAAATTTCACCTGGATTGATTTGGCGCGAATCAGTGCTTACCCCGGTAAAAGTTTGGCGAGAGCCGCGCTGAATTAAAACGCCTCCCGTAGCTGTTATAAGCTCATCCAACGTAAACTCAACCATTATTTTTCTCCTTTAGTGCTTCTGCGGCAATTTCACGATCATCAAAATGGATAGTATGGTCGGCAAAGATTTGATCCGTTTCGTGACCTTTACCGGCAATCAATACTAAATCACCTGGTTCGGCCATGGCGATTATTTTCCGAATTGCAATTGCCCGATCCACTTCAAGAAGATATTGAGCTTTAGGATTTGTTTTGTAAAAACCCTCTTCAATTTCTTGGATGATCCCCACAGGATCCTCGGAACGGGGATTATCCGATGTTATAATTGTAAAATCAGCCATTTTCGCAGCAATGGCTCCCATAATGGGCCTCTTGGTACGATCACGGTCTCCACCGCAACCGAATACCAATAATAATCTACGGGGCGAAAGGCCCCGCCCGGTCTTTAGAATATTTTCCAAACCGTCCGGAGTATGGGCAAAATCAACAATCACCCCAAATTTAACAGCTCCGGGGACCAATTGAAAGCGACCCGGTACCCCGGTTACTGCTTCAAGGCCTTGCTTAATGGCCTCAGCATCGATTCCTAAAACTAACGCTGAGCTTAGAGCGGCTAAACTGTTATAGATATTAAAAAAACCGGTCAACTTCAGGTTTAACTTTATTTTCCCCCGAGGAGTCGTTGCTGTATAACTTGCTCCGGATGGAGCCAATTGGATTCCCTCTGCCCGGATCTGAGCATCTTTTTCAATACCATAAGTTACGACTTCCGCTGGAGTGCGTTCAATAATATAACCGGCATGGGTATCATCCCTATTGATAATTGCCCAAGAAACCATTGGCAGACCCGCAAAGAATTTGGTTTTTACCCGTAAATACTCCTCGAAAGTGCCGTGATAATCTAAATGATCCTGAGTGATATTGGTAAAAATACCGGAGCGAAAAGATAGCCCAGCAATTCTTGATTGAGCAATCGAATGGGACGATACTTCCATCACAACATACTCGACTCCAGCTTGCACCATTTGCGCAAATAGCATTTGCAAGTCAAGGACTCCGGGTGTCGTATTATGAGCGCTGTGGGTCGGGACAACCTGATTGCCAATTAGATTTACAATAGTACCAATAAGTCCGACCTTGAAACCTGCAGCCTCCAAAATACTTTTTAATAAGTATGTGGTGGTTGTTTTGCCATTGGTGCCTGTTACTCCAATTAATTTCAATTTTCGATCCGGATAATCATAAAAGGTCCCGGCCACCTCTTTAAGAACATCATCAACTGACGGGACTTGAATGATGGTTAACCCACAATTGTCTTCCGGTAAATCCTCAACTAATGCAGCCACAGCCCCCTTTTCCGCTGCCTGCTTTAGATACTGGTGCCCGTCGTAACGGGCCCCTTTAACACATATAAATAAATCTTTGGTCTTCACTGTCCGTGAGTCTTGGTTGATACCCAAAATTTCATAATCAGTTGTGCCATAAATGTTGGAAACGTTAATATTCTTGATGAGCTCCGTTAATTTCACTGGATGAAAACCCCTTCCCCCACGTGTCAACTCCTGGTTTCTAGTTTCTTAATGATAGCGAAGTATTTTAACCGATGAATTGATTAAACGACTAAGGTTATTCGTGAGAATTAGTAACAATCCTGCTCTCATTAGAAGGAAAACATGTCATTATTATTAATATTTTGTGTCAAAAGTAGCGCTTCTATCCTGATTATCTCTATTTTGGAAATGTGTGTACGAAGCTTAATCCCCTGAAATTAAAATTAATAAAATGAATCCTATGGTAAATTATCCAGTTTAGGAGCAAATGCTACATCCACTGTCGAACCCCGTTCAATTACGGTTCCCGGAGCTGGTTTTTGTTCTATCGCAACCCCTGTTCCTTTGGCAGTAAGTTTCAAGCCCATTTCCGACAAAATTTCATTAACTTTACGCAGGGATAAACCTTGAAAATTCGGTAGCACCAACTGGGTATTTTTCTCTCTGTACTGGTACTCCGCTTCAGGGGTGAAATAAAGAATTACTTTACTATTCCGGTTAAGTACTGCTCCCGCCTTCGGGACCTGATCAAATACATAACCTCCGCTACCAATCATTCTGTAGCCAAGTTGGTTTTTGCGCAATAGTGCAATTGCTTCATCAGTGCTCAAGTTCTGGATATTCGGAACAATCACTTCTTCACTGGTCATTTTAGCGGTTACTTCCGGTTCAAAGCGTGGTCTTACCCCTAAATAACGAAGTGCATCCTTAAATATACTTCCCACAACCGGAGCAGCAATAACTCCTCCAAATCGTACTGGAACACCAGGTTCGTCAATCATTACCAATGCTAAAATTTGCGGATTTTCCGCGGGTGCATAGCCAATAAAAGACGAAATAACTTTATTGGAATAGCCATATTTTCCGGGCTCCACCTTTTGAGCGGTTGCCGTCTTACCAGCTACCCGGTATCCTTCCAAGTAGGCCTTCAACCCTGAACCGTTGGTAACGACATCTTGTAGCAATTGATTCATTAATACAGCGGTTTTATTGGATAACACCTGCCGGATGACTTGACGGTGAAACTTCCGTTTCACCTTGCCATCTACAGCGTCAATTTCCTTTACGATTTGGGGTTTCAATAAATAGCCACCGTTGGCAACCGCCGAAACGCCCATTGCCATTTGGATAGGAGTCACCGAAATTCCTTGCCCGAATCCGATATTTGCGAGTTCCATGTTTTTTACTTTATCAATCCGCTGCAGACTACCACTGGACTCTCCCGGAAAATCCACCCCCGTTTTGCTTCCAAACCCGAACTCCTTGATATATTTATAAAAGGTTTCTTTGGTTAAATGGAGGGCGATTGATGCAAATACCGGATTACAGGAGTTCTCCAATGCTTCAACAAAAGTCTGGCTGCCGTGGCCTCCCGCTTTCCAACAATTAATTCTTTTTCCATCAATTAGAATAAAGCCCGGATCAAAAAATTTAGTTTCCGGTGTAACCTGGCCCTCTTCAAGTGCGGCCACTGAGGTAAATACCTTAAAACTGGAACCGGGTTCGTACATATCCGTAAAAAGGGGATTTCGACGGTTTTGTACCGGAAAATTACCAAAATTATTGGCATCAAAACTGGGACGAGAAGCTGCAGCCAATATCTCACCGGTCTGGGGATTTACCGCGATCGCCATCGCCCGCTTGCATTTCGTATCAACAATGGCCTTATCTAGTTCCCGTTCAACAATGTATTGCAAATTCTGGTCAATCGTTAAAATTAGTGAATCCCCGTCGGTTGGTGCCAAATATCTGCGGTCGCCTTGGGGTATATAATGTCCCGTGGTATCAAACTCCGCTTGCTCGCTACCAGGCACTCCACGCAAATATAAATCGTACTTGCGTTCCAGGCCTTCCAGGCCTTGATTATCAATACCGGCAATTCCTAGAATCTGGCTGGCAAGAGATGATTGTGGATAAAAGCGTTGTGCTTTTTGAGTAATTTCAATCCCATGAATCCGGTTTTTTTTGTCATTGAGGCACTTTCGCAGTTGGTTAACTTCAGCTATTGATGCTTTACGCTTGAGCCAAACAAAAGAGGCTCCTGAATTAATGAGCCTCTTTACCCGTTCTGGATTCATCGCCAAAATCCCGGCCACAGTATTGGCAATTTCAGTCCTTTCCTGGTCAATAGCGGCTTTCTTATCTTTTGCACTTAACTTGGTACTGATTTGACTATTTTCAAAACCAACTTCAGCCGGAATGGCATATACTGAATCTCCATCTACGCTGATGGCCAGCTCATTCCCAAGCCGGTCATAGATGGTTCCCCGGCGCGGCAAAACCGATAATGCGCGAAATCGCTGATCTTCTGCCGCTCTTCGGAGCCATCCCCCCATAAATACCTGAAGGTAAATTACACGTAAAATTAAACTTCCGAATAATATGATTGCTGCGAAAAGTAAAATAGCCACTCTCTTCTTGGAATGAATCCCACTATAATTCACTGATTTCCCTCCACAGCAAAATTAACTTTAAAAAGTTAACTTTAAAAAGTTAGCTTTAAAAAGTTAGCTTTAATTGGATTGTGCCATCGCCGCTCGAACTCCTTCAAACCAGGTAGCCAGTTTGCCCCAAACATGATTATTGGGAAGTGCCGTCTTCGTTGCATTATTATAAGGTCTAGGCTCGTTTTGGTGCAAAGATGGCACCCCGGCAATCAACTGATAATCCGTAGGACCAGCAACCTTCATATGCATCTCAGTTTGGGCAATTTTTGAAATTCTTTCAAATGACTCGAGCTGAGCCATTTCAATCCGAATTTGGATTGATTGCCTTTCTAGCCCCCGGATGGCAGCACGGCAATTTTTAATCTCATCGCTGCGTTTTACATTGACCACTTGAATCCAGAGATTAATCAAACTTAAGCATAGAAATAAACCTCCGATAATCAGGAAAGGCTTAAGCTCCAACCGATGGCGCGACCGAGTTTTGGAAACCGTAACCGTAGTATAATTATATTCTTCTGATATCTGCCGTTTTTCTGCCAATATCATGTTATGCACTCTCCTAAATGCCTAGACCACTTTCTCAGCGCAACGAAGTTTGGAACTCCGTGCCCGAGGATTTCTGTCGATCTCTTCCTGTGATGGTAGAACAGGTTTCCTGGTGATAATTTGAACCTTCGGCAACTGTCCACACTGACAAACCAAAATCTCCTTAGGACATATACACCCTTTTGCCCATTTTGTAAAGGTTGTCTTAACGATCCGATCCTCTAAAGAGTGAAAGGAAATCACTACAATTCGCCCCCCCGGTTTCAGAATTGTCAGTGATTTTTCGAGTACTTGTTGTAAAACATCCAGTTCCCGGTTGACTGCGATTCTGATCGCCTGAAAAGTACGACGGGCAGGATGAGGTCCATTTCTACGTGCTGCTGCCGGAATCGCTTGTTTAATAATTTCCACTAATTCTGTGGTGGTTTCGATCCGCTTAACCCGACGATACTTATCTATAAATTCGGCAATACGTTTACTCCAGCGTTCTTCGCCATACTCCCAAAGAATTTTTGAAAGTTCATCAACAGATGCTGTGTTCACCAAATCAGCCGCCGAAAACGGTTCTGACTGATCCATCCGCATATCTAAAGGAGCATCGGCTTGGTAGCTGAAACCCCGTTCTTCCAGATCCAACTGTGGCGACGAAACCCCCAAGTCCAGTAAAATCCCGTCAACTGTTTTTATCTTCAGCTCATCAAGTATTTCAGTGATATATGCGAAATTGCGCCGAATTAAATGGACTTTCGGCTTTACTTGCTGCAAGCGTTCTCTTGCCGTTAATATAGCCATCTCATCCTGGTCAACGCCTATGATAATCCCATTTTCATTCAGCTTCCCAGCAATTCGTAAAGCATGTCCAGCTCCACCAATCGTTGCGTCAACATAAATCCCCGCAGGTTTAATGTCCAGGTACTGAAGGACTTCTTCCGGTAGTACCGATTGATGAACAAAATCGGACACTCTACAAACACCTCAAATTCCTATTTTAGTTATTGCGGCAATCTCCTCGTAGGATTGTTCAGCTTGATTCGAGTAATTTTCCCAGACTTCTCTAGCCCAGATTTCAACTTTAGTAGAAACCCCGATTACATAGGTATCCCGGTCGATACGGGCATGTTCCCTTAATTGTTGGGGGATTACGATCCGGCCTTGTTTATCCAGTTCTACCTCAACGGCTCCGGAAAAAAACATTCTAACAAATGCGCGAGTTTCAGCTTGGGAAGTGGGGAGTTCTTTAACCTTTTCTTCAATGATTTTCCACTGGGATAGCGGGTAAGCAAACAAACAATTATCAAGGCCCCGGGTAACAACGAAATTTTCGCCCAAATCTTCGCGAAATTTTGCCGGGATAATTAAACGGCCTTTTTCATCTAAAGAGTGTTGATACTCTCCTAACAACATACTCCTATAACCCCGCTACACTTTTTCCCCACTTCGCTCCACTCGACACCACTTTTCCATCTGTATTCTCCATTATCGACCAATTTCCTCTTTTCTATAAGTGTTTTCAGGATTTTTTTTAGGCCCAATGCAGGCCTTTGTAAACCCAAAAATCAAGTTTCAAATACCATATATTGGTTACCTCTCGAAATTCAGAGCAGAATGAGCCCAATATATTGTATCTAATTTTTTTGTTATATTGAATGAAAAATAAGTTGTTACAAAGTGATGTTGATGACTGGCAGGAAAGAGGAAAGTACCTTGAATTTTTATGAAAAGACAGCATTTCATAAGGGAAAAAAGACGGCTTTGGTGATTCGATTTTAGTAGAACGTTTCGTAAATAGGCGCATTCGATAATGGCTAAGAAACGTTCTACTTAAGTAAAACGGTCTCTTGAATTTTGGCACTTATTTATGAGACGTTTTATTAGTTTACTATCAGTAATTCCCGCGCCATTTGATAATAACCACATTCTATCAAACGGCTAAAATCCTTCTTTAGGTTTGGCTTCAAAAACCGAACTCTTTTAAGATCCAATTGCAGCTCGGCTATAAATTGTTTTAGTTCCCCGAGCCAGGGCTCCCTACCCAGAAGAATGCTATGACCCCTTCCAAGCCAATCCAGATCAAAATTTTGGTAACTAAATAATCCAGCCACACAACGCCTCTTGCGCAAAGCATCCAGGATCCCCTTTTCTCCCGGGTAGAGCACTTTGAGATAAGTTCTTCCGGAACCGAGTGAGCGGCCTTGACGGTAATAATGATAGTCCGATCCCCCAACAATTCCGACATGACTTGGAGCTATCCAATCTTCCCAAAAATTACGCAAGGATATACAATTTTCGGTGGGTAATTCTAAAATCGATGAATTGAAAAGTTCTACCGCATCCAGTAAACCTTCAGCAATAATTTCCTTTAAAAATCCTTTGGCCCATCCGGAATTTGGCATTGTCCAAGGATGAGCAAGAATGATAATTCCACCGTATTGATGATGTAGACCGAACTTTTCGAGGAAAGCACCGCGACATGGATTTCCCCACTTTTCTTGTTTACCGGCTATCAATAAAAAATGAAAATGATTCCCCAAAGAAATTTCCTGAGACATGATCGCCTGAGGCAATCCAGGATTACCCATGGACAAAACGTTAGCTTCCTTTGAACCTTGAATATTCTCATGATCAGAAATGGCCACAACATCCAAAAATTGATTTTGGGCCATCGACAAAATTTCATTTGGATGAAGAGAGCCGCCTGAATAAGTACTATGAATATGAAAGTCAGCTATTACCCAGCGTGCTTCCGGTGGTGATAAAAAAGTGGTTGCAGATCGCCACAAACCAAATCCCTCATTCCATGGTCTTAATCAGATCTAAAACTTTTAAACGTTCACGGTGAAAAATGATTTTACGTTGCCACTGATCTTGATAATATCGATGACTCCATGGTTGTTTTTCGATGTAATACTGTCGTCCGAGCATCCAATACTCATAAGGAAAGGTCAGATACAGCCGCAGCAACTTTAATTCGCCTTTTTGCCAGGAGTAATAGCGATCAAAAAGCCATAATGCTTTAAGCAAGGCACTAGAAGACCAGCGAAAAAGCCGCAAATAACGGCTTATTAAATTGACCCGATCATGAATAGAATGATCGATAATCATATCATCAAAATCGATTAAATGAGCCTGGTCATTCTGTATAATGACATTATGAAAAGCCCAATCGTGATAACAGATGGTTTCCTGCTTTGGAGCAACCTGGGCAGGAAATTCTTGCAATACCTGAAATGCCATTTCATAGAATTGGTGCCACATTTGAATATATTGCCTGCTAAGAAAATCTTCCTGAAAGTGCGCACTCACACGCCGGATAGCCATTTCCCGACAAACTACCATTTCCTGCAAACATTCTCTCCACCGCTGGTTCGGATTGAATTGAAGAATCGTCCATTGATTGGGTTTCGATTGAATAATTTCACGGCAAATCCGGTGAAAATTAGCCATCACAATAATAGCGGCCTTTAAATCTTTGATGGAGTTATAATCGGCATCCCGCCCCGGTATTTTTTCAGTCAACAAATAGCGATTACCACGTTCCCATTGATAATACCGGCCCGATTCCGTTTTTACGATACGGGGTACAATCCCGGATAATTCTTCTCGGGTAAGTAAAGTACCGGTGAGATAAGACCGAATAGCCCCTATTTTCAAAGGTTTAAGAACAAAAGACGGCTCGGTTACAGGTGTAAAATATACGCTTCCGTGGGCCTGATAATCCGGGACCAAGCGATAAGATTGTAGAACCTTCTGGACTGCATCTGAATAATAATTAACAGCCATCGCCAAACCAACCAATAAACACTAGGATTAACCCAATTAAAATAATGATATCAATGGGGTTGGCCGCTATTAAGGCTTTCAAAAACAATAATGCCAGAATAATTAAAAAAACTTTTTGATTTAAATACCTAAGGTGTTTAAAGGGGTTTCCCATAAGATGCACCTCCAGCTATCATGTTATTCATTAAAGCCGGGGTTGGGAACTTGGCATACCCTAAATCCAGTCGAAAGAGAACAATCAATTCCTTAGAAATTTTATGTCATTTGCTATAGTCCAATCATAGGATATAGGGATTGAAAAAATCTATAAGGATTCATGGAAAGGAAGAATCAACGAATTGATAGAGTTTATACAAAAAATTAATCAGGAATATTCTATTTCAGCGACCGCCATGAAGCCCTTTCACTCTGTTTGGAAAATAGTCACTCCAGGTCAGACTTACATCTTAAAAAAAATAAAGGATACTCCGGACCATTTTTCAATGGTTGCCCAAATTGTTAATGAACTTTATCATCAGGGATTAAAACAAGTTGTTCCAATTCGGCCTACCCAAAGCGGAAAGTTATATCTTGAGTGGGGCGATGATTATTTCAGTCTTTCTCAGTGTTACACCGGGGAAAAACCATCCTTTGGAAACCTACAACACTTAAGGGGAATTGGTCAGTTTTTTGGGCAAATTCATGAATTTTCCCGTAAAGTTTCCTTTCCCAAAGAGCTTATGAACGAACAAGGAATTGAAGAATATCAAAGTTATCACGATTTTTTAGAAAACCTTTTGCCTGAGTTGCCAAAGAGGCGCGACCTAAATCGTATTGATCGAACAGTGATTGAGTGGAGCGATTATTTTTTAGAGCAAAGCCGTGAGGTAACCCGTGAACTTAAAAATTATCCGAATCTCAACTCACTCCTGGGCCATCAAAGAGGTTTTTGTCATAATGACCCGGCTCCCGGGAATATCATTATGGACCATCAAAAATGCCATTTGATTGACTTTGAATTTGTCAGTTGTGATTTTTGGCTCAAAGAATTGGCTCATTTGGCAATACGGGTGTTGCAAGCTGTAGAATGGAATCCCAAAGAACCCTCGCTCGATATCTTGCTCGAAAGCTATAATCACGAAAGACCTTTACTCGATATTGAAATCCAAATTTTACCTGTTTTACTGCGTTTCCCTCGCCGTTTTTGGCGATTTTGCCATCAACGCTACCGGGAAAACTTATCTTGGCCAGAGAGGCGCTATCAAAATCGTATCTGGGAAATTATTTCTGAAGAATCTAAGCGTCGCCTTTTTTTTGAGAATCGGTGTTCCAATTCTTTTACTTTTTCTTCAAATTAGGAGGAGCCGGATGACAAATACCACCCATTCCGACCTGCAAAAGATTTTAGATCATTGGGGGCTTAAGCTTTATCGTTTTGAAAAAGTTCGCGATGTTTATAAGGTATACACTGAAAGCGGTTTAAAAAATCTAAAATTATCACCCTTAGTCCCTGCGCGTATCCTCTTTGTCCATCAGGCAATCTCACATTTAAATCAAAGAGGATTTTCGAAGATGACTCCCCTGATTCCAACCAAAAATGGGGAGACTTCAGTTTTTGATCAAAATTTTTCTTATAGTCTGTTTGAATGGATTGAAGGCCGTCAAAGCGATTATCGGAATAAGGCCGAATTAACTGATTCCATGAAGGTACTTGCCGACTTCCATCAAAAAAGTAGTGACTTTACACCTCCATTACACTCCAATATGCGGGATCTTCTGGGAAAATGTTTAAAACATTTCGAAGAACGATACCAAGATTTACTGCGGTTTAAAGAATTAGCTCGCAGTTCTCCCAAAGATCAATTTTCAGCTACCTATTTGGCGAATGTTGATGCTTATCTTCCAATGGCTACCGAGGCAATTGCTAAAATGAAAAAGAGCGATTACATTAAACTGGTGGAACAAGCTCGGCGGAGGAAACCCTTTTGCCACGGGGATCCGGCTGCCCGAAACTTTATTCTGACTCCGGCAAATGAAGTTTTTATTATTGATTTTGATAGTTGCAGGCTAGATTTACCAATTATGGATGTAATCAAATTTACAAGGCGGGTAATGAAAAAATACCGCTGGCAATACCAGATTGCCAAATTAATCATTGACTCCTACCAAGAGGTGAGTCCCTTGACTTCCAGTGAACTTGAAGTGATGAAAGCCGTTTTCTTTTTCCCGCAAAAATTTTGGCGCCTGGCTATCCGCTACTTTGATCAGCATACTGCCTATGGGCCCGAAAGATTACTGCGAAAATTTCAAAAGTATGTCCGTAATAAAGACCACCTGGTGCAATTTCAACAACAATTTGAAAACTATCAATCACAGGGCGGCGAATGAAATATGGCAGATGACTTCTCAGCTGATTTAAAAAAAGAGGATATTGAAGAAATCATTGCCCAATTTGGCCTTCAATTTAAAACATGTCAATCTTATCGTCGAGTCTGGAAGGTTGAAACCAATCATGGTGTCAAGTATTTGAAAAAGTCGAAACTCTGTGCCACTGATATCCGGTTCATTGATGAAGCCCAGCAATATCTATACCATCAAAACTTTACCAATTTGCCGAAATTTGCCTGGAGCAGGCTTCATGAGCCTTTTGTGAACTTTGGGGATAATTTATATATTTTAACCGATTGGTATTTAGGAATTGAATTAGATTTTCGAATTTTGATGGATTTGAAACAAGCCTCCAGATTTCTGGCTGAGTTTCACACCAAAAGCGCCGGTTTTAAACCAAACAAACCCAATCCAGAGCGGACTTGTTGGCTGGGATGGCCTCGCAAGTTGGAAGAACGGCTTCAACAATTGCGGGACTTCCAGCGTCTTGCCAACTTAGAAAAGGAATCATCGGTTTTCAGCCGCTTGTATTTACGAAACTTCGGCCCCTTTTATCAACAAGCCGTTGCCAGCTTTGAAGCTTTACTAAAATCGCCTTACCCTAAGGTCGCAGAAGCCGCTTCCGCCGCTTTTAGCTTCTGTCATCATGATTATTCCGGCCGTAATATACTCCGCACCTTCGGGGATCGGCTGTTATTGGTTGATTTTGATTACTGCCTTCTCGATTTGCGAATTCATGATCTAATCAACCTGATGGTTCGAAATTTAAAACACAATGGATGGCGTTTGGAAGTTGGGGATTTTATTCTCAGCGAATATCAAACAGTGAGTCCATTGACGGCTGAAGAGCTCGAGGTGATGTATGTTCTCCTCTGCTGGCCCCAGGATTTTTGGCAAGTAGGGCTGCAATATTATTATGAAAAATTACCCTGGCCTAAAGAACGGTTTATTAAAAAGCTCCGTCACAAAATCTATTACCGGGCACTCCGCAATCAATTTCTAAACCAGTTCTCCCGGAAATATCAAATCGATTCAACTTTAATTTAGAACAAAAACAAAAACCTCCCCAAGGGAAGGCTCTATTTTAGTAATGTATTCAGTATACCGGATATTTCCGGAAGTTAAATTTAGGGTGAAGATTATTCAGCTGTCTCTCCACCCAATAAAGCTTTACGGGATAAATTAATTCGCCCTTGCTTGTCAATTTCAACAACTTTAACCATAATCTCATCACCAACATTGACCACATCTTCAACTTTGGCGACCCGTTCTTTGGCAAGCTGTGAAATATGGACTAAACCTTCTTTGCCTGGCAGAATTTCCACGAATGCCCCGAAATTCATAAGTCTGGTTACTTTACCCATATAGGTTGCCCCAATTTCCACATCGCTGGTTAGGCTTTTAATAATTTGTTGAGCTTTCTCTCCGGCCTTGGCATCAACTGCCGCGATAAATACCCGTCCATCATCCTCGATATCGATTTCAGCACCCGTTTCTTCAACAATTTTGCGAATCATTTTGCCGCCAGGTCCAATGACATCACGGATCCGATCCGGATCAATCGAGAAACGGATAATGCGGGGTGCGTATGGTGATAATTCTTTATGCGACTCCGGTATCACTGCTAGCATCTTATCTAATATAAACAATCGGCCTTCTTTGGCTTGCGCTAAGGCTTGCTTTAAAATCGCCCGATCGATACCTTTAACCTTTATATCCATTTGAATTGCGGTAATGCCGTCTTTGGTACCGGCCACTTTAAAGTCCATATCTCCAAAGTGGTCTTCCAGACCTTGAATATCCGTCAAAATGGCAAAGTCGTCACCATCTTTAAGAAGTCCCATCGCCACTCCGGCCACCGGTTTTCTAATCGGTACACCGGCATCCATTAGAGACAAGGTGCTTCCACAGACACTAGCCTGAGAAGAGGAGCCATTTGACTCAATAACTTCGGAAACTAACCGGATGGTGTAAGGAAAATCTTCCTCACTGGGAATCACCGGCACCAGAGCCCTCTCGGCAAGCGCTCCATGACCGATTTCTCTTCGTCCCGGGCTTCGAACCGGACGGACCTCACCGACACTAAAACCAGGGAAATTATAATGGTGGATGTACCGTTTTGATTGGTCATCACCAAGGCCGTCCAATATTTGCTCTTCGCTGACCCGTCCCAATGTACAGACAGTTAAAACTTGAGTTTGACCGCGAGTAAAAAGTCCCGAGCCATGTGTACGAGGTAATATGCCCACTTCACAAGTAATCGGACGGATTTCATTCAATCCCCGGCCATCCGGGCGGATTTTATCAACCGCAATCATACGGCGAACTTCTTCTTTAACGATATTCTCCAAAACTTCATTGATATCGCCGGAAGCAGCCTGATAACCTTCTCCCAAACTTTCAGCAAAATGGGTTTTTGTTTCTTCTTTTACTTGTTCAATCAAAGCTTCTCTTTGTAACTTTTCATTGGTTTTGATGGCTGCTGCCATTTTGGAAGTAGCAAAATCCCTTACCATCTTATCAATATCAGGCTGAGGCTCATCCAAAACCGGTTCAATCTTTGGTTTGCCGACTTCAGAACGGATTTTTTCAATAAACGCCACAATTTCTTGGATAACGGAATGGCCATACAGGATGGCCTCTAAAGCGTCATCCTCCGAAATTTCATTAGCGC
Source organism: Bacillota bacterium (assembly GCA_023415375.1). Taxonomy (GTDB): domain Bacteria; phylum Bacillota; class UBA4882; order UBA8346; family UBA8346; genus UBA8346. The sequence goes on along the minus strand of JAEZKW010000184.1, from coordinate 9,904 downwards.
CGGCCTCAACCATCATAATTGCATCTTTGGTGCCAGCGACGGTTAATTGAAGATCACTCTTTTCCATTTGCGCTACAGTCGGGTTGATAATAAACTGACCATCAATTCTTCCGACTTTAACGCCTCCAATGGGCCCGGCAAATGGAATCTCAGAAATATGTAAGGCAGCTGAAGCGCCAATCATGCCGGCTAAGCCCGGTTCATTATCGGGTTCAACCGAGAGAACCGTCGTAGTTACCTGTACATCATTGCGAAACCCTTCCGGAAACAATGGTCTTAACGGGCGATCAATCATTCGGGCTGCCAGCACAGCACTTTCTGCCGGCCTACCCTCTCTTTTGATAAATCCACCTGGAATCTTACCGACTGCATAAAGCCTTTCTTCATAGTCAACCAATAACGGAAAGAAGTCAATTCCTTCCCGGGCTTTTTGGGCCATTACCGCGGTGACTAAAACTACGGTATCACCATAGCGTACCAGTACCGATGCGTTGGCTTGCTTTGCCATCTTCCCGGTTTCTATGATGAGAGGGCGACCTGCTAAGGTCATCTCCCATTTTTGCATCATTTCAAACCTCCTTCGAACTTCCGTGAAATCAAATGAACACACGGATCTTTTAATTTTAATATTTGCTAACAGTTATTAGATTAAACTTACAACCAACATCTAAAAGCTTTAGTTGATTGTCACTCATAACGAATAACTGATAACCATCCATAGTATATCCCTTTATATAGAAAGAAAAGCGGGTAACCCGCTTTTCCGACTATTTCCGGAGACCTAATCTTTCAATGATTGCCCGATACCGCTCAATATCTTTTTGATTCAGATAATTTAATAAACCGCGCCGTTGACCGACCATTTTTAATAAGCCGCGTCTTGAATGATGGTCCTTTTTATGAACCTTAAGATGCTCGGTTAAATAGTTAATCCGCTCAGTAAGAATAGCGATTTGAACTTCCGGCGAACCGGTGTCCCCCTCATGTAAATGGTATTTCGAGATAATCTCTTGTTTCTTTTCTAAAGTCAGCATGAAAGTCACCTCCTTTTCTATAAACGCCTCCCGCCGCGGGTTCCGTTGGAGAGTCGAAACTCCCAGCCAAGGGTTTTTTGCGCCGCCAACCTTGCTTTAAAACGTATTCTTTAGCGCAAACTAAAATTATTTTACCATAAATCAATGGCACTGTAAATAAAATATCTTGAGTAGTCTACTCAACGCCCCGAAAATAATGTCCCTTGGTAATATCCCTGCCCGTTAAGGACTTAAATTCCTTCATTACGGACTCTTCATTTTCCAGAGGTTGTCCTCTATGAATGGCTTTGAGGGCTTTATGGTATTCTTCGACAAAATGCGCTACTTGATGGGCATTGAAAGTTTTCAATTCCAAACGATTAACCAGGTCTGCTTCCGTATTAAGCCTTTGTAAATCTCCATATAAACAAAGGTCTTTGGTATTCAGTAGATGGAGTCGACAGAATTGATCGGTATAAATCGGAAAATCAAGTTGCAAGCGATCCCGTAAAAAATAATGATTTTGACGGCACGGCCCGGAACAATGCGCGGACGCACCCTTTCCAGCTTCCAGTGTCGAATGGATTGGACAATATTCCGATACCATCAACTCGATTGGACCTTGAACTAAACATTCGAGCCTAATCTCAGGACAATTTTGAGAAATTTCCTTGATTTGCTCCAAAGTTAATTCCGGTGAGAGGGTATATTGAACGATTCGTGGATTGTTCATCAAAGCCAATGCATAACTGTTAAAAAAGTTAAAGGTGTAGTTCAAAAAAACCGGTTGGGTCGTTTCTTCAAGAACCCGTTGCAAAGTTCCCAAATCGGATAACATAATCCCGTCACTCTCGAGCTTTGAGACCATTTGCAAATATGAATACCAATCTCGGCGCTGCCCTTCACGGTTTATACGAGGCATGGCAATTACTAAACGGGAACCGGCTTGGTGAGCCGTTTCAATGGAATCGACCAATGAATTCTCTGTCCAGTGGAAACCTGCGAGCTCATCTCCGCCAACATAGATTAAATCAGCCCCTGCTTTCGCAGCAATGGCTACGCTCTCTCCATCCCCCACCCAAACACTTAAATAATGTTGAATAGAACGATGCTTTGTAGTCCCTCTGGAAGAGCAGTTTAATGGTTTGAGGCTTTTAAAAGGAATGGCTTTTCGGCGATATTGCTGTAAAGCATTCTCCATTAATTCTTCAACTGCAAGACGCCGGACTTGATTCAGATCGCGAAGAGGTACCATCAAATTTTCGCCCATCTGAACGTGTAATTTTTCTAAATAATACGGAGTGTTACCAAGTCGGCTCAGTTGTTCCCGAATGGTTTCTTCGGTAAGTGGACGGGTCCTGGCAGTCTGCAACCGGGTTTCGGTATCAGCAATGCCGCTATGACCAATAGGGTCTGAAAAAGTCACCTGAAGCGGTTGATTCAGCTCCCCACGAACTTGTACGGAACAGGCAATTTTTAAGTTGGGATTATCCTTATTCAAAGCTTGTTTCGTCTCACGATCATTTTGAATCGAAAAGATTTTAAAGACCCGGTCACCCGGATGAAGTTTCCCGGCTCCAGGAATGGAAACGGTTTCTCCTGAAATTGCAGCAGTAATCGTTTTCCCATTTTCAAGAAGTTCCCGCACCGGTATCACTACGCGCCCACCTTGGCTTACCCAGACTTCGATTTCATCTCCAAGCTCCAAGTCGGCCTGCAATTTAAGGGAAATACTCCCCCTCGAAGCGTCGCAACTCAAAATCCGGCCCAAATACACACCCCGGTTGTTTGGCCTTTTAAAGCCCATTATATCTTGATTACGGTTACCGCCGAAATAACCGTTGCTGAATCCCCGATTGAAAGATTGCTCAAGTTGTTGTACCTCTCGGGGGCTGATTGTAAAAGCAGTGGGATTATCAAAGTAACGATCCAGCGCTTGGCGGTATATTTTAGTAACCTGAAAGACATATTCCGGGCGTTTCATTCGCCCTTCGATCTTCAGTGATTTCACGCCGATTTGATGTAATTGGGGAATATCAGAAATTAACGCAATATCCTTGGGCGAAAGTAAATAAGTTCCGGGAGTCTCGATGATCCGGTCGCCTTTGAACCCTAGTTGATACTCCATCCGACAGGGCTGAGCGCAGCGTCCCCGATTGCCGCTACGGCCACCAATCATGCTGCTCATTAGACATTGGCCGGAGTAACAAACACATAAGGCTCCATGGACAAAAACCTCTATTTCCATACCGGAGACGCGGATAATCGACTCGACTTCAGCCGCAATCATTTCGCGGGCCAAAACAACCCTCTTGAGCCCTAAATTTTTTAAAAATATTGCCCCTTCATGATTATGGACCGTCATTTGGGTGCTGGCATGCAGCTCCAAGTCGGGCAGATATTCCCGGGCCACATGTATCAAGCCTAAATCCTGTACGATTACGGCATCAACACCGATGTTGTACAACTGGTAAAGATATTCAAGAACTGATGAGATTTCTTTCCCAGCCACTAAAGTATTGACGGTGATATAAATTTTTTTCCCGTGAAGATGCAGTAAGTCGGTGGCTTCCTGTAAATGCTCCAAATCAAAATTCGCCGCATTTTGACGGGCGTTAAAAAGTTTACCACCAAGGTAAACAGCATCGGCTCCGGCCGCTAATGCCGCTAGTAGTGCATCCCAATCACCCGCAGGTGCTAAAAGTTCTAAACGCTTTTGATTCGATTCCAAGGTTGGCATAAGAAACTCCATAAAGAATATAAGACTAAATCTGCTCTATTATATCACATCGGGGCGGAAATATTTGAAACCGAGGAAGTTTAGTACTGCCGGATAAATATCCATAAGTGAGCGAATCTCTTTGAACTCAGTCATACCCTCGCCGATTACGATGGTAGGGACTGGGTTCAAAGTATGCGTTTTAATACTCAGATCTTCAATATTGCCGTGATCACTTACCACCAGCAAGGTGAGATGATTTTCAGTCAAACCCCCGGCAATCGTTCCCAGAAACCGGTCCAAACAGTTCAATAATGTGAGCGCTAAAGGAAAATCCTGATGATGACCACAGTGGTCCGTTTGAAAATATTCAAATAAAGTAAAATCATTTTTAACCGCTTGATTGATAAGAATTGCGCCTGCTTCCTCCGGTTCCCAAATGGGGACATCATAGCCGCGTTCGCGCAACTTTTCATTGGTAATATCCTGGTAAATTGATTCCCCTCTCATCAAGTCTTCCGGCATGAATAAATCACAATTTCCTGCTAACGCTGCAGTCGTAGTAACTGAATGCCGCCATTTTCCCTGTTCTACGGAGTCAAAATATTCCTTGGTAAAGGTATTGGCAAAAACAGCTTTGCCTCCGCCCTCGTGAATGACTTTAAATAAACTGGCTTCCCCGATTAATTTCCGCAGACTGTAGGTCGGAAGACCATTGATATGCCTGCCGACAACAGCTGAAGCATTGATACCTGTAAATATAGTGGTCTGACCTGTAGCGCTTTGCGGCAACCCTGATATTCCTAAAGTGGCGTCTGTAGGCCTGATCATCATGGCGGGACTATCGATCCCCTTTCCGATACTGGATGCGCTTAAAGACGCACCGGATAATACCTTCCTCAGAAAAGGGGTTTTTGCAGTTATAAAGGGATTATTAACAGAATCCTCATTACCGAGTCCCAATCCGTCAATAAAAATCATCAAGATCCCCAACCGGATCCTCCTTTGGGCCCTGAATAGCCTCTTTCAACAATTTAACTTCCTTACGCAACAACTGAACTTCTTCCATCAACAATTGGTTGGTGCGCGCGCAACTGATAGGTTCCGGCTCTTCTTTCAATATAACGCTGAACTTGCCGCAAGCTTCAAAAACGGCCTGGGAAACCTGAGATATTTTCGGAACTCCCAATTTTCGGAGTTCCTGGCGCAGGTCTGCCATAGAAATATGTTCTTTGGCCAGGTTGTTTTCAAGCAAAACTCCATCTTTTATAAGAATCGTTGGTTTTCCCTCAAAAAGCCGGGCAAACAAAGGCGATCGATAGGACACAATCGAAAGGAATAATTCCAGTCCACCGATAAGGCCTAAAATCACAAGACCCTTTCCAAAAGACACCCTCTGCTCCAAACCTACGACTACGATAACGTCACCAATACCGGCCATAATAACCAAATCAAACAGGCTCAACTGACCCAAGGCCCGTTTCCCCATAAATCGAACAATAACCAACGCCGCTAAATATATAGCGATTGGCTTGATTAAAAACCTGCCAATTGTTATCCAGTCCATCCCATCGCCTCATCCATCGTAGAACGTTTCTTAGCCATTATCGAATGCGCTTTATTTTCGAAACGTTCTACTAGTATACCCAGGTCAAAAAAGATGGCAAGGCTAAACCCAAACTTCAGAAAAAATTCCCTTTCATTATACAACTCGAAAGGGTAGCAATAAAGAGATTTAATAAAGCTCCGGGTAATTGAATGAATTTAAAAACAAAAAACACCAGCATGAACTGGTATTTTTGCTTTTAATAAAATTGTTTTAGTATTTACCGCCCGTTGTTCAGCAGACCCCGACAACCATCTTGTTTCTTTGTTTGATATTCATATCGGCTTGCTCATACTTTAGTTCCGCCTTCACAACATATAATGGTCGTTGTTTCACTTCTTCAAAAATCCTGGCAATATATTCTCCGATAATCCCGAAAAAAATAAATTGAACACCGATCAAGAAAAATATTCCGGCCCCAAGTGTTGCCCATCCGGGGACGGCCTGACTGGTAAAAATTTTGATAAATAGCACATGAATCATTAGGACAAAACTAATCAAAGCAGTCACAATTCCCATATAAAAAGCCAAATGCAGGGGTGTGTTGGAAAAAGAAGTAACCCCATCCAAGGCAAAATGCCACATTTTTTTAAGGGAAAATTTAGAGTTACCGGCCAAGCGCTTTGGCGCCACAAATTCGATCGTTACTTGTTTAAAGCCAACGAGCCCCATCATTCCCCGGATAAAGCGGGTCCGTTCTTTAAAGAGGCGAAAGCTTTCCAGAACTTTTTTATCCATCAACCGGAAATCCGACATTCCCTCTTTAATTTCAACCTGAGAAATAGCATTCATCAATTTATAAAAAGTGTTGGAGGTAACTCGTTTAAACCAAGATACTCCCTCAGTATTCAGGCGAATGGTCTGAACAATCTCAAAACCTTCTTCCCATTTGGCGATTAAGGCAGGTAACATATCCGGGGGATGCTGCATATCTCCGTCCATGGTAATCACTGCATCACCGGTGGCATGGTCCAGACCGCAGGTTAATGCAAATTGATGTCCAAAATTCTTCGATAAAATCAAAGCCCGGACTTTGGGGTCATTGCGTGCGATACGATCCAAAATAAACGGAGTTGAATCGCTGGAACCATCATCGACAAATATTAATTCGTAATCATATGGTAAAGGTTTAACATTTTGCAGTAATGCTTGATAGAGAACATCTATAACTTTTTCTTCATTGAATACAGGAACAACAATTGAAATTCGCTTCATTTCTGCCTCCATTTATTGATTAATTCTCTGCAATAAATAACTCTTTCCTTTGTCCTGAATAATTTTCCAGGAACCGGGATATTCTTTGAGAAATTCTTTATAATCCTTCTGGCGCGTTATTACAAAAATCCGTTTGGTGCCCCCTCCTAAATCATGAACATCTTCTAACCTGATCGTAGGCATTACATATTTACTAGCCCAACTCAACTTACCGGAATTTCGGTTTTTGGAAGGGTCTTGATGAGTTAAATCATAAATTTTATATCCCGAATAAAACACAGCCGAAGTTTGGTAATTTCCATAGGAAGTAATTAAATCTCCAGGATGGTAAATTCTTCTTATGCTCATTGCAATCGCTTTGGCTGATTGATATTGAGATAACGGTATAAATACGGTTTTAATGAAAACACCATTAAAGAGCAACCATGTCGCCAAAAATACCAGCAAAACCTTTTGAGTCGTTCGGGTAAAAATAAAGTAAAAACATAATCCACATCCAATCAGGACGACCAAGATCATCGGTATCTGATTTCCTAAAGGATAGTGGAAGCGACGTAAAGTAACATAAGATGCTCCGAGAAGTAAGATGTTAAATAAGAAAATGTAAATAAATGGCCAAAAAAGTCCTTTGGCCGGCGACTCCCATTTTGATATGAAAAACTTTGCCACTAGCAATGAGAGCGGGAATAATATCTCAAAAGTATAGGTCGAATATTTGGTCGCTATCAATTCAAAAAACATAAAAACTACGACTATCCACGTGATTAGAAACTTTGTTTCGAAGTCCCTTTTTAGCCAGCCTTTCCCTTTAGACCACAGATTTTTAATAGTCTGCGGCAAAAAAGCAACCCAAGGGAAAAAGCCCACCAAAAGTATTAAAAAATAATAATAAAAAACGTTATCCCGAGGGTGCTCGGAAACTGTTGCCCGTAAATAATTGTGCACTCCGAAAAAAGTAAGCACAAAATCCCGGCCATGTTTGAAATACATTGCACAGTACCAAGGAGCGGCGGTAATTAAAAATAAAATAAAGCCCGGAATTATTTTCATTTCTTTTAATTCTGCCCAGTTACGAGTCCAGCATAAAAAAAGGAACACAATGAGGCCAGGAAGCAGGAAACCGATGGGGCCCTTGGTTAGGGTAGCCAAAGCGCACAAAAGATAGAACAAATAGTAATAATTTTTTGCTTTTGGACCGCCGCGATAAGCCAGCAGGAAGCAAGCAAGGGCACCATTAAAAAAGAAAAATAACATCATGTCGGTGATCACGAATTTAGCGATAATTATAAATTCTAAACTGGTGGCCAAAATTAATCCGCTTATCAGTCCGATGCGCTTGTCGTCCAACAACTTTTTGCCAAACCAAAACATCAAAAGAACCGAAAGAATTCCCATGACAGCGGGCCAAAATCTGGCGGCAAACTCAGTAAATCCAAAAAGCTTAAATGCCGCAGCTGTTTGCCAATAAAAGAAAACCGGTTTGTCATACCAATATTTTCCATAAATTTGGGGAGATATCCAATCTTTCGATTGTACCATCTCTTTGGCAGTTAATGCGTAATTGGATTCCACAGTATCTGTGATATGAATATAACTATTGAAAGCAAAAAATAAATAAATGCTTATCAGTAATAAAACCAAGAAAATTTTGTTGGAATTTTTAAACATCACAATTTTCCTCCCGGAGATCTCAAACTATTTCAAGCCTTGGTAATCAATTAATTTAATTTGTTGCTGCTCTATGAGGGATTTTACTTCTGGAGAGGTTAAGGCAGCTAATTCCTCTTCCCAATGATAACCCCAGAGTAATTTGTGATCTAAAGCCCCGCTGGATAATCCCGGATGGGTCATAATTTCCGAAGTCCCTTCCGGTAAATGCCGGATTATAGTCTCAAGTCTAGGTTGGCTTAGGTGGCCACCCCAAAGCATACCGTAGAAATGCTCAGGCACTAGCATGTTCCGCTTTGAAAAATAAAACTTTGACAACATGCTTACGCTGGATAGAGTATTGCGGGCCAGCAGTCTGCCTAGTGAAGGCACTGCTCCCCCAAAAAACATCATTTTTTCCTGCGGCATACGGATTTTTCGTATGCCGAAATCTCTGGCAAGTTCCAAAGCAACCTTGTTGATTCCAGGAAAAACGTGCAGATGTTGATGACTATCAATATGGGTTACGTTAATTCCTTGATTTTTAACGTGGGAAATCTGTTTAGCCCATTCTATCCTTATTTCTTTTAATTTAATTTTCCCAGCCAAAAATCGCGGGAGAAATTCCTGATAGCTCCCGAAAAATTTACCGTTATCATTGATTAATGTTGGTATATCTTCAGGAGAACTCAATGGATTACCATTCACCAAGGTTAAATGAACACCGACCCCGAGTCCTGGATTTTCCCTTAACCCGTTGACTCCGGGAAAAAAGGCTTCCCCGTTGGCCAAGATAGTCGTGCTCGTTACAATTCCTTGTCTATATGCGAGAACAATTGCTTGATTTATATCTTCATCAAGCCCATAATCATCTGCATTTACAATTAAATATTTCATATGCAATTCACCTATTTTAAATGGGATTGAGTCTAAACACAGATACACAGAGATGAAAACTTATTTTCATTCTTACGATTGCCCCGATAAGCTCGGCAAGTCATCAGCTACCTATGCCAGCTGCACTTAGCAGAATGGATGACTACTTTAATTTATTTTAAGTATATTCTTCAAATCTGAAAAAGGCATGAAAACCAATATTATTATAATTTCAACCCGATTTGTGACACTGTTGATTTTTAGGCCGATTTATATAGAATTTAATACTACCACGAATACAAAGAATCCATACTGAAAATTATTGGTGTAATCTACAGGGATTGGTGAGGGCAGTAATTTATTGCACCCAGTTTGGAGTAACGCCGCATTTCTACTGGGGAGGCGCCAAGAGGCAGTTACACAAGGTAATCTTGTCACTTTATGAAGATGAGAAGAAAGTCCCGGTAATCATTATTGACAAGCGCATTTGATCGGCCAGGAGATGCTGGAAGAGATCGGTTCCTTACAAGTTTTCAGCTGGATTCATTTTCGCAGATGGGTTTAATTTGGTTGGACAACCGGAATTAGGAGAAGTTCTTAAAATACATGTATGTGACGATATTATGCAACGGGTCAATGCCGGTTTCATCTTAAGGGGATGGATGAGGGAGAAAGCAGACGGTATATTATTCACTATCCACTAATATTTACATTCAACCAATCAACTATGAACGAATAACCAATAACCGATTCATTGCGTCCGCCCGCAAACCGGACATTTTCCATGCACACTGGTAGGTTTAAGGTTTGGCCAAACTTTACAGTCGA
>JAEZKW010000095.1 GCA_023415375.1 Bacillota bacterium | reverse complement strand
AAAAAGTTTGACGGTAGGGTTATCGGAACCGATCCTCAAACCGACTTGGCGATTGTAAAGATTAATGCGAAAAATTTACCAACTGCTGATTTGGGAGATTCCGACAGTTTAGTTCCCGGACAATGGGCGGTAGCCATTGGCAACCCTTACGGTTTCCATGACACGGTCACAGCCGGAATAATCAGCGCTTTGGGACGATCGATTGATGATCCGAACAACAGAGGCTACTTGATTCAAACCGACGCAGCAATTAATCCCGGTAACAGCGGTGGACCTTTGGTGGATCTTTCGGGAAAAGTTATCGGTATTAACGAAGCGATTATTGCCAACGCCCAAGGTTTGGGGTTTGCGATTCCGGTCAATTTGGCCAAAAAAATATCAAAAGAGCTTATCGATAAAGGCAAAGTTCAACGTCCTGAGACTCCATGGCTTGGGGTGGCCTTAACGGCTCTTAATGATCGACTCGCCAATTATTACGGCTTAACCAATCTGGAAGGCGCAATTATTCAAGTTTATTCCAACAGTCCTGCCAGTAAGGCCGGCCTGCAAGACGGCGATATTATTAAAGAAGTAAATCATATTAAAGTAAAAGGTCCGCAAGATGTAGTTAAAGAGGTCAGTAAAGCTAAAGTCGGCGGACAAATCGAATTATTAATCTTTAGAGAGGGTACAATGCGGGTGTATAAAATTAAGTTAGAGGCCAGGCCCCAGCAATTCGATAAAAATTCGAATAACCCAAACCAAAATGAGTTGCCTTTCAATCGCTAAATTAGTAAAAACTGTTTATACAAGTTTCATAAACTTTTGGTATAATTAAAGTTAATCAAACATGAACTTTATTTAGAAAGAAGGTGGACCGGTGTCAAACGCTATTACTGAAGCCATTTCCAGAACAAAAGTAGCTCAAGATCGTACCGAAGTATTTGAGAGCCTGGTAAGGACTTATGAAAAGCCTCTGTTTCAATTTGCTTTTCGTTTATGCGGAAATCACCATGAGGCTCAAGATTTGTTGCAGGAAGGTTTCTTCCGGGCTTACAAGTCATTTAATAAGTTTGAAGACGGTACCGCTTTTGATCGTTGGCTTTACCAAATTATTCACAACCTATATATTGACCATTACCGAAAGAAAAAAAATCGGCCGCTGGTTTCCTCCATCGATGAGCCCAGCCCGTATCTAGAAAATGAAAAGCCAATCGAAATTGCCGACTGGACCAGTAATCCTGAACAGGAAGCAGTCCGCTTTGAATTAGGCGAGCAAATACAAGCTGGATTAGCGGAGTTACCTACCGAATACCGTTCAGCTGTTATCCTTTGTGATATTCAGGGTTTATCGTATGAAGAAATTGCTCAAATCCTTCGGTGTTCAATTGGGACTGTACGGTCAAGGATACATCGCGGCCGCAAAATATTGCGCCGTGTCTTACTTCCCTATGTTCAAGGTAAGGAGGTTAATGAAGTATGAATTGTCAACATGCCCAAAATTTAATTTCATCTTTTATCGACCACGAACTCAGTGCCGAGGAAACTCGTGAGCTAAGGAAACACTTATTTACTTGTTCCGAATGTGAAAACGAATACCAAGAATTGCTCCATATTAAAGAATTTCTCGAGAATGTCATCCAGGAGCCTTTCGATTTTGATCCGCTGGAAAACTTGCATTCCCGTTTATGGAAAGAAGAAAATTTCATTCTGCCATTCTCGAGCCAAAGAATTTGGGTTCGTCGTGTGGGAATTGTCGCAGCTTGCTTCGTATTTTATTTTGTAACAAGTACCCTCCTCTTTCCTACGAACCGGAACAATACCCCTCAACTATCAATCAAACGTTCCGAATTGAACAGCACTCCGGTCGCTTGGGATCAAAATATTTCTATCGACCAATCGGTGTCTGTTTATCAAGCCTCCCTTATTTTGCCCTAATTCAGGCATCTGAAAAAAACTTACTTATAACAAAAAAAGCCGTCTCGAATGGATGGCTTTTTTCATTTACTGTTAGCTTTATTTCGCTTATTAAAATGACCCGTCCAAGAACGTCTCAGGCGGGTTTAATAATAGTATCGATTCTCAGGATTATTTCTTGGAAACAGAGTCTTTTAAAGCTTTGCCAGCCTTAAATACCGGTACCTTACGGGCAGCAATTTTGATAACTTTACCGGTTTGCGGATTACGGCCATTACGTGCTTCCCTTTTTCTAACATCAAAGCTACCAAAGCCAATTAATTGGACTTTGTTGCCTTTGGTCAGGGAGCCTTTGATTGCCTCTATCATTGCATCAATGGCTTGTCCAGAAGCTTTTTTGGTTAATTTGGTTTTTGCTGCCACTTTGTCAATAAGTTCTGTCTTTGTCAAATAAATCGCCTCCTAAATTTATTGAACTATTGGGGTAATACATACAGTTACTGCAATTGACTTTCTAACCCCCGCTAAATTAATATTCGGTAATTATTATATAAACTTTATAGTTAATTTTAGCGGTTTTGCGATTTTTAAATTCTTGAAAGTCAACTTAATACCGGTCATATTATAACCTATCCCTTTAAACTTTAATTTGGTAAAGGTTCTAGCGATTATTGGTAATTACAATTACTTGACAAAAAATAGTTCCAGCAACTACATAATCCAAAAGTCCATTAATTTCACTAAAGCAGCGTTTATGAAAATCTCAAGTATTGATTGATGAACGTTCGCACGATAAAGATATAGAAGGCGACTAATAAGAGGAGATCCATAGTTGGGTTTGAGATTCGTGGACATTGAAGGGCCTAAACTAAAAAGAGAGGCTGTCCAAAAAGTACTTTAAAATCAAAAAAATATACAATATATAGCATCATAAATCAAATTATATATTGTATATCTTTATCGAGCGCGCATTTACTTTTAGGACAGCCCCTTCAAGATCTGGGCTTAAACTTCAATTTATGTAATTGTAATATAGGAAATTCGTTAATTCGTTGTCTATCTCCATAAAATTGTGTTATCGTTCTTTATTGATTTTCTTGTTTTATTACAGAAGAACCTTCTTCTTCCCCTTCGGCTTCTTCTAACTCATCAAGTGCTTCACAGACTTTAGCAAACTCATCATCATCCTCAATGTCAACTAAAACTTCTTCGCCTTCTTCATCGGATTCGATACGGAAAATCACAGCTTCTTCCTGGTCTTCCTCTTTCTCTTGGTCTTCAGGGACCATTACCGCATACTTGGCCTCATCGACTTCCACAATATTTAATAGATTAAAGCGATGTTCATGCCCTTCTTCATCAACCAAAGTTATCCAGTTTGTTTCTTGATCAGCCATTTTTTATTTCCTCCTAATTTATATTCATTCGCCAATTT
>JAEZKW010000068.1 GCA_023415375.1 Bacillota bacterium | reverse complement strand
CATCCAAATTTAATCAAAACTATCATTCAACCAAGAGAATGATAAGGAGTGGATTATTGTGGATAATGCAATTCAGCTGGCTCGGGAAAAAGTAAAAAATGTTCTTGGTGAATTGATTCAATTGCATCCCACTACGGTCCCTGAAGATTGGCTTACTGAATATTCCGGCGTTTCGGACATTGAATACCTTAACCCGCAAAGTGTTAAGGTCCACTACTTGGAATATTTACCTCAAAGTCGTCAGATTCACTATCATCCGGTGCAGCCATCCCAAGTAGTTTTTATCGGTGGCTTTTACGTGGTGAAGGAAGAGGAAACTTCAGCCTGTTGGTTCGTGGGTGAATTGGGAGACTCGGGTTTCATTGATTGCTGGTCCCGCCTGGAAACCTTAACAGATGCGATTGATGCAATTTAAATGTAACTCAAAAAGTAATCCGAATATCAACAACTTCCGACAAGCTGGCAATCCGGATCGGCGGGCCCCAAGTACCGGCACCGCTCGAAACAATTACTTGCATAGAGCCTAGTTTTAAATATCCATAGTCAATCCGGAAAACTCTCCGCGTAATTAAGCCAAAAGGAAAAAATTGACCTTTATGAGTATGACCCGATAACTGTAAATCAACTCCGGCGTCTCTAGCGGCTTCCAGATCAACGGGCTGATGATCCAGTAAAATAACTGGAAGTTTTTTATTAATATCAGCTGTTAAATCAGAGATTTTTTGACGCTTTTTTCCGCTGATCATTTCGTAAGATTTGTCATCACGGCCGATTAAATAAAAACTATCAGCAACCTTAACACTTTTATCCCTTAAAACCTGAATTCCGGCTTTACTTAACCACCGGGTAAACTTGTTCAGGTTTTGATTGTAATAATCATGATTGCCAAGTGCGGCAAATATTCCATATCGGCTTTTGATATTTTGAAATTCAGCGGCAATCTGCTCTTTTTCAATGGGCACTATATCCCCGGGTATGATTACAATATCGGGATGGAGCTCATTAACTTTATGAATCATTTGATGCCTTCGATAGTCCGATATATCAGTAAGATGCAAGTCGGAAACCATTGCAATATGAAGTTGTTTTAAAGTCCCAGCCGGTTTCTTTATATGAATTTGATACGATGTAACTCTAATATTTCGGGCATGGCATGTCCCATAAATCAATAAACCAATTACCAAAAAAATAATCACCAAACCTAAACCTGAAGAAATGATTAAGTTATTTCCTAGCGTTTTGAATACACGCGTTCGCCCGGCTACCAACCAAATTAAATCGGTGGCCACGATAAATAACAAAAAATGAACAAGTGCTGCCATCCAGTAAAATCCGATAGATGAAAAAAACTTTCTTATCATATCCGGCAACATTCTTAGAGTTATAACACCAAGGAAACTTGAAAATACTATCAACCCAAACATAATCCAATAAAGCTTGACATTAAAAAGTCCAAGCCTGTCTACAAATAATTGTTTGCCTCGCTGACCGACATAATAATTTAATCCCGTATACAATGCAATGATTGTACTAAACCAAAAGTAGAAGCGCATATTGTTCCCCTTTTTTCAGTTCACTTTGAAATAGCGATTAATCAATCACTTTAATAACTTTAAATACTTTGATATAAAAAGCCCGTAATCTATTAAAAAGGCCAGGCTTTTTGAAAATCTAATCCTTGATTTCCAGCCACAAAATATTTTGACGCATATTGATACTTTTAACTTTATACAGAACTCCCTGGGGATCGATTAAGATTTTTCCAAAGAGCGAATTATCAATCGATTCCCCGATCGGAGGCCGCATAATAAAACCCATATCGTCGAGGCCAATACATTTTAAAATTGTTTTCCGGTTTTCATTTTTAACTTCATACGACAAGGATTCATTGTTCATGGTTGTTCCTTTTTCTCCTATTTATCTTGCTAATCTCAGTGTTTCTATGGTTCTAAGTTCATTATAGCCCCAAAGGCGTGAAGATACAAAGAAAACATTTCACCTTCGATTTCTACGATGAATGGCATCTTAGACTATTTTAGGACATTTATTGAAAATTTCAAAATGAAATCATAATTCTTCTTTATCAATAAAAAAAATCATTCAAAAAATCCGTTGATTTTGCAATAACTTTTACACCATTGGAGGCCTCTGATGTGCTTCTGGAGACATTTTACGAATTTTGAGCGATATCGCCAATTTCATGAGTTAGAACGATTATTGACAATCAAGGACAGAAAAGAAAGTGCTGTTGGATTGAAGATTGTTATTCCACTACAAGTCATAGGTTAAAACTTCAATAAATCCATTGCACTTATTCATTCCTACCCAAATTATATATGCTTAAATGCCCTTTGATCCAAAATCTAAATACTATCAGATTATTATTCAGTAATTTCGCTTAGTAAGATATTCATCAATCGCCTTTGCTGCCTTCTTCCCCGCTCCCATAGCCAATATAACGGTTGCCGCACCCGTTACGGCATCACCCCCGGCAAACACTCCCGGCCTGCTGGTTGCCGCCGTCTCTTCTTCCACGATGATACCTCCCCATGGATGGATTTTTAGTCCGGGAGTGGTGGATTTGATTAACGGGTTGGGGCTTTGCCCGATGGCTACAATGACCGTCTCAACATCCACGAGATGTTCAGAACCTTTCTTGGCAATGGGCTTCCTTCTTCCTGAGGCATCCGGTTCTCCCAGTTCCATTTCAACATATTCAATACCCCTTACCCAGCCATCTTCGGTTCCCAGAATCCGGGTAGGATTCGTCAATAGCTTAAATATGATACCCTCTTCTTTTGCATGGTGCACTTCCTCAACCCGGGCAGGCATTTCCGCCTCAGACCTTCGATAGATGATATATACCTCCTCGGCTCCCAGCCTTTTGGCGCTTCGGGCAGCATCCATCGCCACATTTCCACCGCCGAATACCGCCACCCTTTTTCCCACTTTAACCGGAGTATCGCTCTCGGGAAATTGATAGGCTTTCATCAGATTAATCCGGGTCAGGAATTCGTTGGCCGAATAGACGCCGTTCAAGTTTTCCCCCGGCATGCCCATAAAACTGGGTAATCCAGCGCCGGAACCGATAAATATGGCCTGATTTCCTTCAGCCATCAGTTCATCCAAGGAAAATACTTTACCGATGACTATATTGGTTTGAATCGAAACACCCAATTGCCTTACATTATCAATTTCCCTCTGAACCAATGCTTTCGGTAATCGGAATTCCGGTATGCCGTACATCAGCACTCCCCCGGGTACATGAAAGGCCTCAAATATCGTGACTTGATAACCCATTTTTGCCAAATCGCCCGCACAAGTCAGTCCGGCAGGACCCGAACCAATCACGGCAACCTTCTTGCCATTCTTTTGAATGATCTCTTCTTGGGCCTCAGCCTTGCTCATCATAGCCCAATCGGCTACAAAACGTTCCAGCCGCCCAATCCCGACCGGTTCGCCCTTTTTTCCCCTGACGCAGTATTTTTCACATTGAGCCTCCTGGGGGCATACCCGGCCACAGATAGCGGGCAGGCTGTTGGTCTCTTTTATTTTTTCATAGGCAGCGGCGAAGTTCCCATCCACCACCAATTTTATAAATTCGGGGATTCGGACATTGACAGGACATCCTTGGGTACAAAGCATGTTTTTGCATTGCAAACATCGCTGAGCCTCTTCTTTAGCCATCTCTTCAGTGTATCCCAAAGATACCTCGAAAAAGTCTTGATTTCTGACAGCCGGATCTTGTTCCGGCATCTTTACTTTATTAAGTGACATGTTAGGCATTTTTGAGACCCCCCAGTTTACACTCGTGCTTGGTAAGGGCTTGCTTTTCTTCGGTTTTATACATCATCTGCCTGCGCATTGACTCATCAAAGTCGACTTCATGGCCGTCAAAATCCGGCCCGTCAACACAAGCAAATTTTGTTTTGCCGCCCACCGTTACCCGGCAGCCTCCGCACATCCCCGTACCGTCGACCATGACCGGATTCATGCTCACTACGGTTTTAATACCGTATGGTTTTGTCAAATTGCTGACCATTTTCATCATGATCAAAGGTCCGATGGCGATAACCATGTCATACCGGTTGCCCTCTTCGATCAGTTTTTTTAAGATATCAGTTACGAATCCCTTATTACCGTTGGATCCGTCATCGGTCGCTATGAACAGGCGGTTGCTTACTTCCTGCATTTTTTGCTCCAGAATGATTAAATCCTTATTACGAAATCCGATGATGGCATCAACCTCAACGCCAATATGATGAAGTCTTTTGGCCTGCGGATAAGCAATGGCAGTCCCGAGGCCGCCGCCGATCACGGCTACTTTTTTCAATCCCTCAAAATGGGAAGCCACCCCAAGTGGGCCTACGAAATCAAGCAAGTAATCCCCTTCGTTCATATTACCCAACAGTTTGGTGGTTTTACCGACCTCTTGAAAGATGATGGTGACCGTTCCCGTTTCCCGGTGATAATCGGCTATGGTTAACGGGACCCGCTCTCCATCTTCATGAATTCGGAAAATGATAAATTGGCCCGGTTCAGCTTTTCTAGCGATCAGAGGTGCCTCAATCTCCATTAATTTGACTGTGGGATTCAATATTTCCTTCTTGATAATTTTATACATTCCCAAACCTCCCCCAAGATTGCAGCCCATCCATCCCATTAAAAAAGGAAGACTGAAGAGTCATTCCCCCCCAGTTTCACCAAAAGATTCAACATTTGCGATAAAAATATAAAAAATTGGCTATTCAAGTTTATTACCCTTTTTATTTAAGGAATGTTAACCATAATTTACTTAACCATTCTTACCTTTCCTTCAGTAAAAAAATCTTCTTCCCTTAATAAATATTCTCATTTTCACGATAATTTCGCCAAACATTTTCAAAGAAATCGTCATTTTCGGGGATTTCACGAACCTTACGCCAGGTAAAATCGCATTTCTCAGCCCGGTACCATACTTCTTGAATTAAATGACGCCGCGAGCCGTCATCCAACGTATAGCGAAAAATCTCCGGCAAATTTGCATAAGGCAAATTTCCTTGCTGATTGGAATACAAGGCAGAACCGCGACTTTTTCCGCTGTTTTCAATGTAATCGACCATTGCGTTTAAATAGACATACTGGCTGATTAACATATCATAAAGTCGGAATACCTTGTTCAAATCCTGGATATTTTTAATTTTTACTTTTTTTTCAAAAGTAGAAAGTGTCTCCTTTATTTTAACCAAGCATTCCCGGATACCTATGGAGTCGCGAATCGCAGCACCATAACGGCTCATGTCCCTAGCCGCCTGATCCCAGATTTGCCGGATATTTTCTGATTCTCCGATCACTGCTTCACTTGTAGCGATGGTACTCGCCAATAAATTACGGAACTGATTTAAGAAATCCTCCAATGCCGGCGCCGCCCCTTGTCGATGACGAGAAATATATTGCGCCGCCCGGGTGGAACCGACTTGTCCCGCATTCAATGCGCTGCCACCCGGCCGGTACACTCCATGACTCCCGCTGACCTCCCCGACAGCAAAAAAGCCTTGAAGATTGGTTTGCCACCACATATCAATACTGAGCCCACCGTTATTATGCTGGGCGCATAAGGCGATTTCCAGCGGCCCGGTTGATAAATCCACACCTTTATCCTGAAAGAAAGCGATCGCCGGCGCATTCATATGTCGTAAACGATCAATCGGCTTTCCAAAAGCAGCCCCGGCCTTCTCCAAATAATCTCCGGCCTCTTTCGAGAGGGATTTATAATCGATCTCCACATTACCGGGATTTTCCCGAAAATCGAGAAAGACACGCCGCCCTTTGAGACTGCTTTCAATATAAACTAGGAGATCGATGATGGAAGAACCGCCATCGATTTTTCGAACATCAAAAGGCCATTGATAACCCTTCAGAAATATCATGTTCAGCATTTCAGATTGACTGGCAAAGAAATCCAGCAGAAACTCCCGCTCATTCCGGCCGTTTGGGTCGCTAGAGATAAATTTGGGCAAAACCTGCATATAAGTGCCGGAAACATTCCATCTGGGTTTTATCGACGCCAGACCGTATTGCCATTCGGTTAGGTTTTTCCCGGCTACTCCGGCTTCAAAGGCGATTCCGCTGGCACCATAGTGGCCGAGAGGATAAACTGAGTCTGCATACATACCGGCGGGACCACCAGTGGCATAAATAACATTCTTGCAACAAAAAACCACAAATCTTTGATTCTTATCGGCTATGTTTTGAAGATTTAGACATAACAGGCCATATATTCTCCCATCCTCAGCCAGGACTTTAATAACCTGCATTTTATCATAAATCCGGATCCCTTTTTCATTAACCGAACGTTCCAGACATTCAGTCATCCTTTTGGATGTATAAGGTCCAACCGAGGTGGCTCTCCGGCCCGGATCATGGTCCGTCTTATATCCTACAAACTCGCCATAACGATTTTGAGGAAATGGAACACCGAGTTCCACTAAATTCAAAAAACATTTTGCCGATAAAGCGGCTTCTGTTAAGGCGATATCTCCATCGACGCATTCGCCGTCAAAAAGGGCTTTGGCGAGTTCAGCAACGGAATCGGATGAATTGCCGGACATGGTAAGTTTATAATAGGTTTGTTTATCCGAACCTGTATTGCGGGAAGTTCCAGCCAAGATATGATCCGTAACCATGGCGATATCTTTCTGGCCATAACTGTAAAGCCGGTTTGCCGCATTAAATCCGGCGGCCCCAGTTCCCACAATGACCGTATTATAAGAAAACACCGAGATTTCATAGCCGCTGACATTGATTTTACCGCTGAACAATCTTTTATCCCCCTCAATACATCCGCCATTTACAACCGCTGAATGTGAAAACCGCCGTCAACGTCGATGTAATTACCGGTTGTATAAAGAAATTGATCCGAACAAAATGCGGAAACCGCGGCTCCAATATCCTCCGGCTGTCCCCAGCGTTTTATCGGAAATGCACCGTCATTTAAAAGTTTGTCATACTTTTCTTTCACTCCGGTTGTCATATCGGTAAAAATAACACCTGGCCGCACTTCATATACATAGATACTGTCACCGGCCAGACGGTCGGCATAGAGTTTGGTCAACATCGAGACGCCTGCCTTGGAAATGCAATATTCTCCCCGGGATGTGGAAGAGACTACAGCGGAACACGAGGAGATATTGACAATAACCCCGCGTTTCTTTCCTTTAATCTCCTGTTTTAACATTTGTTTGACAACCAATTGCGTCATGAACATGGTGCCTTTGGTATTAATACCGATCACCCGATCAAAGCTTTCTTCGGACATTTCCAGTAAATCGGCCCTTACCAGCGGTGCCACACCCGCATTATTGACCAGCACATCGATACTTCCGAAACTGAAAACGGCTTGGTCGACACATTTTTGCCGGTCGCCTTGTTGGGAAACATCACCTTGGACATAAATATAATGGATCCCTAATTTTTTTAATTCCTCTAACCGTTCTTGGTTTTTTTCCAACGGGCTTACCGCCATAATGACAATCTGATAGCCGTCCATTCCTAGTTGTTTTGAGATTGCAAAACCTATTCCACGGCTTCCTCCGGTTACAATTGCTGTCTTCGACATACTATCCTCCTTGATTTAATCCTTGATTTAAGGCTTTAGGATCACTTTAACAGAGCCTGTGTTTTTATCCAACGATGTTTCTAAGGCCTGCTGAAGTTCTGCGAGTTTAAATGTATGGGTAATCAACTTTTCAATGGGAATCTCTTCCGACATTTTTAAAGCCACCGGAAAATCCCAACAATAACCCTGGGAACCCTGAACCTTAATTTCATGAGTTATAAAACGGGTAACCGGAATTTGAATCTCTTTTTCTTCAAAAATTCCGACAATGGTTGCCAGGCCATTTTTTTTCAATGCCATCATGGCTTGACGAAAAGTTGATTCCCTGCCGACACATTCAAAGGTTTTATCCATCCCCCTACCGTCAGTGAGCTTATAAACAGTCGCCAAAGCATCCTGTTGTTCAGGATGAATCGCCGTTGTGGCGCCCAATTCCAGCGCTAATTTTAATCTTGCATCCGAAAAGTCGACAATTGCCACTTCACTGGCGCCTGTCCTGCGGCACAACGCTGCCGTCAACAATCCTATCGCCCCCGCACCGATAATGAGCACCTTTTCACCCAACTGAATCCCGGCTCTACGTACAGCATGGGTGGCGACAGCCAAAGGCTCTATTAATGCACCGCCATCATAAGAAAGATGATCCGGCAGTTTAAAAACATACGGTTCAAAGACTGTTATGTAATCAGCCATCGCCCCGTCCCCATTCCGGTATGTGAAACTTATATTTTCACAATATCCGTATTCTCCATGATGACAGGCTTGGCATTTCCCGCAGACAATGACCGGCTCCACCGTGACCCGATCGCCAACAGCGATGGTTCGAACATCCTCACCCACAGCGATGACATCACCGGCAAATTCATGACCAATGGTTGCAGGAAGAGAAACAGCCGGGTGTTTTCCTTTAAATATATGAAGATCGCTCCCGCAAATACTACTGGAAACAATCTTGATTAAGACCTGGCCCGGTCCGGGCTCAGATACATCACTCGTTATAAAATCGGTTTTCCCGGGTGCAACAACCCGCCCTTTCCGATTGATTAGTTTTTGCTGCTCAGCCATTTCAAACCCTCCATTAATGATTATTTTCTGCAGTCTTTCTAGCTTCATTATAAAGGGGCACATAAATCTGGCCGTCTTTGATGACACAGCCGGTACGTCCATGGTCGCGCATAATCTGGGTACACTTGCTGCAGGCAATACAACATTTGTTTGGTAGCATCGCGCCATTTGTTAAAATATCTTTGGGCGCATCCGGATAAGCAAAAGCCTCACGCCCGATTCCAACCATTTTGCAGCCATTTTCCATCAAGTTTGCAGCGCCGGCGTTGGCTAAGAATTGACGCAACCAACTATAACCATTACCAACGACGGGAATCTCCCCTGCCAGCTGCTGAATTTTACGGCTGAACCCAAACAATCTGGCAACACTTTCCAAGGGATGTTCACTCGGGGTTTCACCGCCGATTGTTGGTTGATCAAAAGGCCTTGTAACTTGAGGGAAGCGAAAATAAGGGTTTCCCGAGGAGTTGCTCAGCAAATCAACACCATTTTTTACTAATAATTCAGTCAAACGGACCGGCTCGGTTAAATCCGGCTTCCAGCAATCGGCTTTGTCAACACCCCAGCCATAGGGATAGGGATGGGCATCAAATACATTGAACCGTGAAGCAATAATGAAATCGTTGCCGATAGCTTGGCGAACTTCCTTAATAATGGTAAGCAAAAGACGAGTCCGGTTTTCAAAACTTCCGCCATATTTACCTTCACGGGTATGGCTTGCTAGGATTTCCGAAAGCAGGTAGCGGTGACAGGATTTGATGTCAACTCCGTCAAATCCGGCTTCTTTTGCTAGGACTGCCAATTGGACATATTTTTCAATTAAACCGTCCAAATAATCATCTGAAAGGACCGGCGTATCCGGGTTTAAGGAAACCCGCGGATCAAGCAGCGGATCATGTTGCGGTACCAAGGGCGCCGGCTTATCATCCGGACGGGAGTATCGCCCCGAATGGGTAAGCTGCAAGATATTGACAGGCCGATGACTGTTGCCGCAGGAGTTGGCTGCTGCCGCATTAGCCTTTTTGAGCATTTCCGCAAAGGCCGATACATTTCTCCGGGTTAAATGCATTTGCAACGGATTCGCTCTTCCTTCATCCACAACTGCGCAGGCTTCATACCAAATAAGCCCCGCTCCGCCCGATGCAAAACGTTCATATCTTCTTCTTACCAATTCAGATGGACTGCCATCCCGTTCACTGTCACAGCCCTCCATCGGCAAAATGGCTATTGAGTTCGGTGTGGTACGATTATTTATTTTTACCTGCTTTGACAAGGGGGATAAATCTTCGCTGAGACGGATTTCAACCCCTAATTGCCGTACTTTTTCCTGGATTTCATCTAAATTTTTAAAATTAAATTTTTCAAATGCCGCCATAATTCATCGCTCCCTTGCTTTAACAAATGCAATCGTTTTCAAAATGAAAAATAAAAAAATGCTCTTACGTTGCAAATAAATCCTTCAGATAGTGAATCCCTTTTTCAGCCAATTGATCCGGACTTGTATCCAGTTGACGCCAAGCGCCATCCATTCCACCCGCCAAAAAACTTTCGATGGTTATATGTCCCGTATAGTTGTACTGCTTTAAAATTTTTGCCAAATCAAGCCATGGCAAATGACCGCGGCCTGGCGCTCCCCTGTTGGATCCACAAGCATGAAAATGAACAAGTTTACCAGCATTACACACCAGCCTAAGCGCATCCAAAATATCATCTTCCTCAATGCTAGCCTGATAAGTATCGAAAAGGATACCCACATTCGAGCTTCCAATGTCAGAAACCATTTTCAGAGCCTGTTCAACCGTATTAACGACACTAGTACGGTAACGGTTTATCGGTTCAAGAGCAATCATCACCCCATAATTCTTTGCGGCGCGGGACATTTCCGCAAGACCTTTCACCGCATAATCCCATTCACGCTTTTTATCATCCGGGCTCAAGAGATGCGTCTTGCCGCCACCGGCATATACCGGTCCCGCAAAAACTTTTGCCCCCACCCTTTCTGCCGCCTCAAAGCAATCGCAGAAATACCGTTTCGTGTTTAGCCGAATCTGCTCATCAAAACTGGAAATATCTCTTCCTTTGATGAATGCGCCGCAAAGCGTTAACCCCATCCGAAGTTCATCCGTAATTTTTCTGACGGCCGAATAATCAAAATCAGTGTTAACCATGCCTATTTCGCAAGAATCAAATCCAAACTGTTTGGCTTTTTCAAAAAGATACAGTTCCTTATCACTAAACACATCGATCCAATTCCAAAAATTGATTCCCAGCCTGTTTGCAATAGCAATCTCCTCCTCTAAAACCTTACCGGGTCGATTTTCGAATAATCAAATCGGTTTTCAAAAAATCGATGGAAGGTTTAATGGTTCCTTTGCCCCTGATCATCTGAATCACCTTTTTGGCTGCAAGGGCTCCTATTTCATATAAAGGCTGCGATACAGTAGAAAGAGGCGGTTCAACCAGCGCGCTGATTTCAATATTGTCAAATCCCAAGACCGAGATATCCTCAGGGATATGGAAACCCATATCTTGGATAGCCCGCATAATCACGATGGCCTTAGGGTCGCTGCTGGCAAAAATGGCGTCAATGTTCCGGTCTTTTTTTAAAATTTCCTGGGTCAAATAATAAAAGCTATTGGTTCCATTGGTTTCATGAATAACGAGCTCGGGATCGATTTCAAAACCATGGTCTACAAGCGCATCGATGTAACCTTGATACCGCTGTTGATAAATGGAAAGTTCCTTCCTTCCGAGAGCTAGAGCGATCCGCTTATGTTGTGTTTTAATAAGATAACAAACCGCATCATAGGCGGCTCGATAATTATCAATTGCAACGGTACTGATGGTGTCGTCATAATAACGGCCCGTTAAAACCACTGGAAAATTTTCAGCGCACAACGCTCGGATATGGTTGCTATTAGGCAGCATTGACGCTACAATAAATCCATCGATCAGCCTGGTTTTCAATTTATCGATATAGTCCTTTTCAACTTTCATATCTTCATCGGTATTACAAAGAACAACCGTGAATCCATTCTTCCGCGCAACATCTTCGATTCCCCGGGTAATCACAGGAAAAATCTGATTTTCAATACTGGGTAGCATCAGCGCAATCGTGTTGGTGTAACCCAGTTTGAGTCCTTTAGCCAAGATATTCGGCTGATAATTGAGGCGACTGACTGCTTCAAGAACTCTGATCTTGGTTTTTTCCTTGACGAGGTCACTCCCGTTAAGAACACGGGACACGGTGCTAATGGACACTTCGGCGTCTTTTGCAACTTTCTTCATATTGATCATTTTGAGACTCCATAAATAAATTGAATAATTTAACATTTCAATGATAGCCGTTCAATGATTGAAAGTCAATCATTAAGCCACTTCATCAAAATATTGCTGATCATTCCCAATAAATTGTTGCCCCCTTATCTGCAGATGAAGTGCACTTCTTGTAAAGTTTCAACCATCCTGCGGCCGGTTTTTCAATTTTGTTCCAGTGCCGTTTCCGGTTTACAAATTCTTGATCCGAAACATCAACTGTTAATCTTCTTTCTTCAATATCAATATGAATGATATCCCCATTTTTCAATAAGGCAATATTTCCACCTTCATACGCTTCGGGAGACACATGACCGATTGCCAATCCCCCTGTGGCGCCTGAAAAGCGGCCATCTGAAACCAGCGCTATCTTTGTTCCAAGTCCTTTCCCCAATACGGCAGCCATAAAAGTCTCCATATGAGGCATTCCGGGGGAACCTTTCGGGCCTTCATAACGAATAACGACTACATCCCCGGCAACAATTTCATCTTTGAGAATCGCTTGCCAGGCATCGTCCTGAGAATCGTAAACTTTCGCGGGTCCGCTAAATTTTAATGCTTCTTTATCAACCGCCGAAAACTTAACAATCGCACTTTCTGTGGCAACATTGCCTTTTAATACAGCCAGGCCCCCTTGAACACTAATCGGATTGTCGACTTCATGAATAACGTCTTGATTCTTGTTTTGCGATTTGGCAATCTTATCTTCAATGGTCCCAAACATGCCCTTGGCGGAAGTTTTAATCTTACCGGCTACGGCAAGTTCCTTAAGGACAGCGCTCAATCCACCCGCTTCAGAAAAGTCAGCCATCGTATAGGTTTTATGGTTTGGATAAATCGCACTGATCACCGGAACATCCCGGCTGATTTCATCAAAGAACTCGGGTGTAATCTCAATGCATGCTTGCCGGGCGATAGCCGGAATATGCAGGATGGAATTGGTCGAACCCCCTGTAGCCATCATATAACGGACCAGATTTTCAAAATTATCGGCATTGATTACATCGAGAGGCCGGGTTTCATTTTTTACAAGCTGAACAATTTTCCGGGCTGCTTCTAAAGCCATTCCAAGCCACTCGGGGCTTTGCGCTTTTACACTGGCATTCCCATCGGGCGAAAATCCTAAAATTTCTGCCGTAGCACACATTGTATTGGCAGTCCCCATAAAAGGACAGGCTCCCGGTGTCGGACAAGCATTGCGGACAATATCCTTATATTCTTCCTTACTCATATCTCCGGCAATGTAAGTGGCATAAGCCTGTTTGGTATGGGTCAAAGTAATCATTTTTTGGTTATGAAAACCCGGGGCCATATAACCGCCGGTGAACATGACCGCAGGAATATTGACCCGCATGATGCCCATCAGCATACCGGGTACAACCTTATCGCAACTTGCCAGTAAAATCATCCCGTCAAGCATATTAAGCTCAGCCACAGTCTCAACTTCGGAAGAGACTAAATCACGAGTCGGCAGCGTATATCGATCTCCCGGCGTATTTGAACAAATACCGTCACATATGCCCAAAACCGGCAACTCGCGGGCAAGTGCACCGGCTTTATTAATTTCATCCTTGATCGCTTCAATAACCTCTTTGAAATGAAAATGCCCCGGGTTCATCTCGTTCCATGAATTTACGATGCCGATCACGGGACGTTTGGCTTCCTCGGGTGATACTCCCATCGCATAAAGTAACGCATTCCGATGGTCCAGTGATTCCTCGTTCCAATTGCGAATCATTTTCATATTCTCCTTTATGGCGTTTTTATCTTTGCAGCAAATGGACGGCAAAACCAGCAATTTCATCTTTTAAATAGATTACGATCAAATTTCCGTCAGCATCATACTTGGCAGATTCATCCCTAAAAGTACAGCCTTTTCTTTCCAAATAAGCTTTGGCTTCATGAATATCGTTTACCGCAACAGCGATATGACCATGAGTACCCCGGCCGTCGCCTTTCATAATCTCAAGTTTGGGTCCAGCATAAATCGATTGTGTTCCCTGTTCTACCGGCCACCCGAAAAACATTTCAAAACATTGAGCAACAGCCAATGCTGTTTTTTGATCGTTTGCATTGATTCCCAAATGGACAACTTCAAAACCGATTTTTTCGAGAATGTCGATTTTTTCTGCCATATTCATCCAGTTCTCCGTTAAAATACAATTTACTGATACATTACAAAGTTTTACTCGCCAAGATAGGCCTTCTTAATCGCTGGTGAACAAAGAAGCTCTTTTCCGGTACCAGTTAACGTAACTCGCCCATTTTCAAGAATATAGGCCTTATCACACAATCCCAACGCTTTTTTGGCATTTTGTTCCACCAACAATACAGTTATCCCGCTTTCTCGAATCGTCGAAATTAGCTGATATACTTGATTGACGATTAACGGAGCTAATCCCAGCGAAGGTTCGTCCAATAAAATAATCTTTGGCTTTGCCATCAGCCCCCGTCCGATAGCCAACATTTGTTGTTCCCCTCCGGATAAGGTTCCGGCAAACTGATGGGCTCTTTCCTTCAAAATTGGGAAAAGTTGATAGATCTTTTGAATGCTTTCATGAAGTTCTTTTCCGGAAAAAAGATACCCGCCAACCAGGAGATTGTCATTGACAGTGAGACCGGAGAAAGTATGTCTTCCTTCCGGAACGTGAACGATTCCGGTTTTCACGATTTCATGGACTTTATTAGGCACTTTTTTTCCTAAAAATTCAATATTTCCCTCTGTCGGCCTGACCAGACCGGAAATACAACGCAACAATGTGGATTTTCCAGCGCCGTTTGACCCAATAATACTAACGATTTGACCCTTTTCCGTCTCGATGGAAACGGATTTAAGCGCCTTGACATAACCGTAACTGGCGCTCAAGTTTGATATTTTCAGCATCCGCAACCCTCCTCTTCACCAAGGTATGCTTTAATAACCTCAGTGTTGGAACGAATTTCACTCGGTGTTCCGACAGCAATGGTATTTCCAAAGTTCTGTACGTAAATTCGATGTGAAAGTCCCATGACCAACTCTAAACGATGCTCGATCAAAAGAATGGCAAAGCCGTAATTCTTGCTTAAACTGGCTATAAGTTCGGTCAATTCTCCAACTTCGGTCGGATTCAAACCCGCCGCGGGTTCATCCAGCAAAAAAACCTTCGGGTTACATACAAGTCCACGGGCTATTTCAAGTCGCCTTTGCAAACCATAAGCCAGATTTTCCGGGCGCTCATTTTTATAATCAATTAAATCAACGACCTCCAGAAGATGCTCACATAGTTCACGCCCACGTTTTTCTTCTCTTAATCTTCTGGGTGAGGGGAAGAAACTCTCGAAAACCGAATAGTGAGAAAACGCATCAAATGCACACATCACATTTTCCAGAACCGTTAAACCTTTGAATAATCTGATGTTTTGAAAAGTACGCGAAATACCGAGTTTAGCTATTTTATATTGTTCCATTCTGGTTATATTGACATCATTTAGAAATACTTCACCGGAACTTGCAGGATATACGCCGGAAATCACATTAAATATCGTTGTCTTGCCAGCGCCATTCGGACCAATGATACCTGTAATATCGCCCTTATCGGCCGTAAGGGAAAAATCAATAATGGCATTGACACCACCAAAATTTTTATTGACATTTTTCAGCTCAAGAAGCATTTCTTTTTTCTTCCCTTCTTTTACCCATGAAAAGTTTTTTGATGTTTTTATAAGACAGTTCGTATTCACCAAATAATCCGGCCGGTTTATAATTGATGATCAATAGGACTAATGCGGCATAAAACACCATTCTGTATTGAGAGGCAAAACGCAAAGTTTCAGGAAGTACGGTGAGTATCAGCGTAGAAAAAACGGATCCCGTCAAACTATTGATACCGCCGAAAAATACCATAATTACCCATTCAGCGCTTTTCTTCCACCCAAATAACCCTGGTTCGACATAGGTTGTATAAAAAGCATACAAAACACCGGCATAGGCTGTTAACCCAACCGAGAACAGAAAAACGATCATCTTGATACGAGGCACATTAATACCCATTGCCTTCGCAGCAAGCTCATCACTTCTTAAGGCGATACATTGTCTTCCGAATTTAGATTTCTTAAAATAAGCTACCATAGCCATACAAATGATAATTGAAATCAAAGTTAGTAAAAAAGTCGTCTTTTTGGGGATTCCCGAAAAACCATTGGCGCCACCGGTAATAGATACCATCTGATTGAGCAAAGCAGTGATTGCTTCTCCAAATCCCAATGTAACTAAGGAAATATAATCCCTTCTTAAACGGATGATTGGCAAGCCCACGATAAAACCGACCAAAACACTAACGGCTATGGCTAATATTGCAGCAACTCCAAAGGGTAATCCCGTTTTTACCACGAGTGAAGCCGAAACATACGCGCCAATCGCCATAAAAGCGCCCTGTCCCAAAGAAAACATACCTGTCAAACCAGTAAGCACATAGACCCCGACAACTGAAATAATCGATATAAAAGCAAAAGTAAGAATCGAAAGATAAAATTCCATTGAATTTCTCCTAACTTTTAGGCCATCTCTTTCTTTATGCCTTTTCTTGAATATTCGAACCTGCAATACCCCGGGGACGGACGATCAAAAACAGCAACATAATCAGGAATGTAAATACAGGTGTATAAGCTGTACCAATAAAGGCAATCAGCGAAGTTTCCACTAAACCAAGTAAAAGCGCGCCGATAACCGCGCCCGATATACTGCCGAGTCCACCGATAACCGAAGCAATAAACCCCTTAACCACTAAATTGCCAAGTTGTGGATACAAAGTATAATTGATCCCTAAGAATACGCCCGCCAGTCCTCCCAAAGCACCGGAGAGCAGAAAAGCAAATTGGATAATCCGGATGGAATCGATTCCCATAAGGCCGGCTGTTTCTCTCTCAAACGAAACCGCGCGCAGTCCTCTTCCCAGTCTGGTTTTCTGAATCAGCAAAACCAGCAAAATTAATGCCGAAGTTGAAATAACGAACATAATAAAATCAGAGGTCGAAATTACAATATTTCCTAATTTAATAACTGGATTTTTAAAAAAACGTGGGTAGTTATAAAAATTGGGACCGACACAAATCGTAACGATTGCTTCATATAAGGTACCCAAAGTAATCGATGATACAAAATAATAAATGGGTGATGTATTCCGAAGAGTTATTTTTCTGAAAGCGACCCGCTCACCTAGAAGTGAAACCAGTCCCCCTGCCAACATGGAGACGATGATCACCGGAAAAAGCGGCCAACCGGTTTTGGCAGACACATAATAGCCGATAAAAGCACTCAACATCATTAAAGCGCCGTGTGAGAAATTAGAAAATTTCAAAACATTGAATATCAAAGCGAACCCCACTGATATCAGCGCATAGACAGATCCAAGCGCCAGCCCGTTAATCAGTATTTGCAGCGACATGTCTTCTCCTTTATCCATATGAAGCTATTCTAAAAGAAACCTAAGTGTTTTACTGCTCAATACCCTGTCAGAGTGTCTTTTCGATAATTCTATGGGGCCGTTGCAAAATATTTTTTAAGGAATGAGATATCGCGCCGCGGCGCGCCAATACATTGAACCAATAAATATGCAAAAGTGTATATATTGGCGCGCTACAGCGCGACATCTCTATCCATTAGTTTTCTTTTGCAACAGCCTGTTTAAGATTTCCGACTCCTTTTAGAAACAACTTTTTATGATCGATTAGTCTTTATTTATTTCTCAGGAACCGAATATTTTTTGATAAAGGTATTCTTTTGATCTTTTATTTCATGCATATACATTGATAATCCTTTGGTCTGATGCGTTTTAGAGTTAATGGTAATATCACCGGTAACGCCGTGATACGCTTTGAGATTTTCAACGGCTTTTTGAATTTTAATCGGATTGTCACCAACCTTACCGATAATCTGAGTCAAAGCATGGATAACATCATACCCGAGGAAAAATTTATTAGTGGGATTATTACGGTTTTTTTCCTTATATTCTTTTGAGATCTCTTGAACCGTGGGGTCATTATCCGTAATATTGTTGATATAGACAACCCCATTGGCTTCCGGACCCGTCAGATCGAGAAACGGAGGCGCCGCATCCAGGCCGCAGATGATTGGGCCAGCATATCCGATCGCCCGCGCCTGCTGAACAATAAGCACTAGCTCTTGTGTATAGTTAGGAGCATAAATTGCATCAACCTTTGCCGAATTAATCTTACTGAGCAAAGTTTTAAAATCTTTATCATTGGCCTGATAAGGAACTTCTACCTTGATAGAAGCGCCGTTGAGCCCTTTAAGAGTTCTCCGGAATGCCTCAACCAGCGATAATGAATAAGCATTGGATTGATTGTAAATGATACCGAAATTTTTGAGACGTTTTTCCTGGACAGCGTAATGGGCCATGATATCGCCCTGCTGATCGGAGGAAGGTTGGAGTAAAAACATATTCTTATAGGGTTGACCATTGCTTTTGATGGTTGCCCGGTTGTCCATGGCAAAACCCAGGATCGGAACATTGTACTGCTCCGAAATTGGAGCGATGGCAATTCCAATATTTGCTACAGGAGGACCAATAATTGCACTGACTTTATCTTCTGTAACCATACGGGTAAAAGCACTAATTGCTTCCTGAACTTCACCTTTGGTATCGTAGGAAACCAACTTAACTTTTCTTCCCTTAATTCCTCCCTGAC
>JAEZKW010000063.1 GCA_023415375.1 Bacillota bacterium | reverse complement strand
CGGGCAGCAGCCCAGTTATATCTTTCTTTTGGATTTGAGTATGTCGGGAAGGTGTTTTTTGATATCAAGGAGCCGTCATACGAATGGTATGATTGTTATGAACTGAAGTTATGAATCAAATGAAATTAGGGAAAACGCCATAAAAGTACCCAATTAGGTATTGGTTTTAAAATTATGTTATAATATCTGTAATGATTTAATACTGTCGTTTCTTAATTTTATATTAATGTCCGCGAAGTTAAGAGGCAATCGGAGAATCTCACATTAAAGGATTTAAAGATATTTCCCACTTGTAAAGCGGTTAGAAACGCCCTTGAATCGATAAAGGATGGAACCAATGACGGATCAGTTTCGGCAATTGCCGGATATGGATGCTTTATTTAAAAATTTCTATCAATGGCTAGCCGGGCAATATGACACATAATCCGGCGGATTTTATTATGCGCGCAGTTCAATGGGTCGTCAGGAATTTCAAACAGATATAGAATCGACAGCTCAAGCTCTTAACATTATGGCGGGTTCGGGACTTTTGGCTCTAGTGCCGGAATGGATGAAGAAAGGTTTTATAACGTTTTTTCAACAAAGGCAACAACCGGACAGCGGATATTTTTATGATCCTCATAACGATATGAGAGATGTCGATAGAATGGTAGGCCGGGCCGCCAATTATAGTGTCAGTAGTTTAAAACTTCTGGGCGCCGCTCCGCTTTATCCGGTTCCAGGGGTTGGAGGCGTTAAGACGCTTCCGGAATATATGAGAGATTTACCGACTTTAAAAAGATGGATGGCTGACCGGAATTGGAGTAATGCCTGGAGTGCTTGTGATAATATCAGTGCGACAACTGTTTTTATAGAGCATTTACCGGAAAAGGACCAGCGAGTCTATTTGGATGCTGTATTGGAATTTCTGGCTGAAAAACAAGATCCCGAAACGGGAATATGGGGCGAAGGGAGACCTTATATCAAAATCTCGGGTGTATTCAAGCTGATATTACTGTATCGACGTTTTAATATTCGTTTGCTCAGACCGGAAAAGATATTGGCAAGTCTTTTTCAGACCCTGCGAACGGATACCTCAGAAGACATGTGTTGGACCCGGAATTCGATCGAAGTTCTAGCGGCGTTGAAATATCAAATCCCAGATATTTCAAGGGCAGATATTTTCGAAGTTCTTGATATTACTTTTAAAAATCTGCAGCGCTATTTAAAATTAGATGGCGGTTTTTCCAGGCACATCGAATCCTCCATGAAGTCACCCAATGAAATGCCATTAGGATTGGGGCTGGCGGAAGGGGACATGAATGCCGGAACACAGGCGTTAAGAGTGCGGAACCTGTGTTATACAATTGCCGGGAGCAAAGCAGAACCGTTAAAGGAATATATCGGAGATTTCTTTGAAATGATCGACTAGCATCAGTACATGATCCGGGATGAAAAAATGATGGCAATTGGGATAATAATCAATTAAGTGAGGTGACAAAATGGCTTCCGACTTAAACTTTAATCCAAAAATGCTTAACTCCAGGGAATTTGCAGTAATGGGACTGGGTGAAGTTTTGTTACGCCTTTCGCCGCCCAACAAAGAACGAATTTTGGCCAGTGAAGCATTTGACAAACGGGCCGGCGGATCGGAACTCAATGTAGTTTCGGGTATTTCTCTCTTAGGTTTACGGACTGGGATTATTACCAAATTACCGGAGAACGAAATCGGGAAATATATCAATAACAAAATTCGCTTTAGCGGTGTCAGCGATGATTATATCATTTACGATCACCGGTCCGAGGCCCGGCTTGGAATTTACTATTATGAAAATGGGGCTGCTCCCCGTAAACCCACTGTGGTTTATGATCGCGGCAATTCTTCTTTTACTTCCTTGAAATTGGATGAAATTGACCCTGAGGTCTATGGAAAAACTGCGGTGTTTCATGTAAGTGGGATTACTTTAGCCTTAAGTAAAACTATCCGGGAAACAACCTTGACTATGATTCAAAAATTCAAAGCCCAAGGCAGTTTAATATCCTTTGATGTCAATTTCCGGGCCTCGCTCTGGAGCGAGGAAGAAGCCCGTACTGAGATCCTTCGGATTTTACCGGAGATCGATATATTATTTATCTCCGAGGAAACTTCCAGAAAGATGTTTCAAAAGCAAGGGACTTTGGAAGAAATCATGCGAAGTTACGCCAGTGAATACGGGTGCCGGCTTGTAGCCACCACTCAGCGCCAGGTCTTGAGTCCTGCTAAACATAATTGGAATTCCTTAATCTATTCCAAGGCCGAAGATAAGTTCTATCGAGAGGAACCCTACCGGGAAATTGAAGTGGTTGACCGCATTGGCAGTGGTGATGCTTATCTGGCAGGTGTCTTGTTCGGATTGTTAAAGTTCAACAACGTCCAGTCCGCTTTGGAATTCGGCAATGCCATGGCGGCTATTAAAAATACCATTGCCGGTGATATGCCAGTTAGTGATTTCCAAGAGATAGAGCGGGTCATCCGGGATCACCAAGCGAAAGAAACCAGTGAGTTAAACCGTTGAGATAATGGACTTAAGAAGTCTGACACATTTTCCGCACAAAACTTCAGTTTGATAGATTATAATCGGGCACTTTCTTGGCACCAAAAGTCCATCAAAAGATGGTATAATCTTATTATGAAAATAGAATCAATTCATAGCTGCGCTTTAAAAAATTTTTTATTGATTTCCCGCCATCTAGAGTTGCCGGGACATAATCGACACACTTTTTTCAAAATAACGTGATAAAATGATAGTGTGTAAAGAGTATGAATGACTAAACGCTGCGGTTTTCTTGAACCCGGCGTTTTTTATTTTCCCAGCCTTCGGGATGATCAAGAGGTGAAGCAAGATTCGTTGCTTTGCGTCTCGATGAACTATAAACCCAGTATTTAAGAAAATTCCTGAAGCAAAAAATTCGGCGGTGAGAAAAAAGACCCCCGCAATGACCGCGCAGATTTCGGCGGTGAGAGAAAAGACCCCCGCGGTAACCGCGGCGACCACGCAGATTTCGGCAGTGGGAGAAAAGACCCCCGCGGTAACCGCGGCGACCTCCGCGATGACCGCGCAAATTTCGACGCTGAAGAAAAGATGGTGAGATTGGGAAGGGGGTTTAAGAAAGCCACGATTCCTGAAAAGTCATATAGATTTTAGGAAACAAGCTGGGATTAGAGAAATTTTTTATTTTTCCCGTCAAATCAAGTTGTAGTTAGGCATGCAAAGTACTTACTGCAACTCATATAGACAAGCTTTTACGAAACGCTGCGGTGTTGTTGAACCCGGCGTTTTTTTTATAGGACAAAGGGAAGTACTTCTAAAACAACCGATTCGAGATATTGCCATATGATGCGTCCTGTTCCGAATGGAATGGGCGTTAGCTTTTGCGGGCCGGAAGCCTAAACAAAACCTTACGGTATTCCGGAGTCCCCAAGATATGGGGAAGGAGGTGAATAGGATGTTGAATCAATCATTTGCACACCAAATCAACCGCGCCAAGACATTGCTGGACGGTTTGAAGTCTTATAGCGATGTGATGGCGGGCTGGGGGATAACCCCGGAAGTGGTCACTCAATTTACCAATCTTTACAATCAGGCCAACCAGCTTGAGCAAAAACGGAACGATCTCAAAGCCAGCGCCAGAACGGCCACGGCTGCCCAGGAACAAACCATGACCGATTTAAATAAACAGTACGGGATCATTAAAAAATTGGTGCGGATCGCTTTGCCCAAGGAATCTTGGCCGTCCTTCGGATTCCGGGCCGGTGAGTATGCCGCCAAAGAAACGGAAGAAACGACAGAACTTAAAGCAGGGACTATTTAGAGAAAATTGGGAGTAGACTTCTCTCGCGCCTTCAATCTGAAGGCGCTCACTCCCTTAATACTAAATGGAGTAAACGAAATGGATAAAACCTATGCCCAGCGCATGGCTGGGGTCAGAAACCTACTAGAGGGAATGATGGTTTATGTAGATAAAATGGAGAAATGGTAGTTTACCATTTATTTTCACACCAAAAGACAAATGGAACATAAAAAACAAACCAAAGAGTGTCCAAAAGGCCGCTCTTTTTATTTCTATAAAACAATACCGAAAGTGAGGATAAATATGATTTTATGATTTATGCTAAAGAACCTCCGAGGAAAACTTCATATGCATCGATCAATACTTTAATTCAACCGCGCAATGGCCGAAGATACGACGGCCTTGGCGCCTATCCACCTAATGCAACCAAAGAACAACCTGTAATTCAAGCTAAACAGTTTGAAGGAAAAGAAAATACTGCTGTAGCCAATGAAACCAATAAAAAAGATACAGAAAAAGTTGGTCCCGGCCTTGGGGACCAGGCTGTATCCAAGGGACTTACCGGAGCGGCCTGGCTAATTGAAAAAATGCCAGCCGTTAATTTCGCACCCGTCCCCGGTTTTGAATTTATGCAAAAATTTTTCAAAGGGATGATGGTCGGTTCCCTGGAACGGTTGAGCCAGGAAAAAGTCGCAGATTTGTGGCAGATCATTCAAAATGTTGCCAAAGCGGTTACCAGTACCGAATATATGAAGGCCTACATCTTGGGATTTGTAAGAGGATTTGCCGGTGACTTTTTCATGATCTGGGAACTTCCCGGGACCATTAAAAGCACAGCCCAATTTATCGAAAACTTAATCACAAAAATGAAAGAGCTTTCCAAAGAAGATTTGCAAGAATTTACATCGCGGATTACTGAGATCAAAGCCTCAATTGTAGAAGTAGGCGCGGACTATATCAACACAATACTTAAAGACATCAAGACCGGCAAATCATCAGAGCTCATTATCGAAATCCTTAAAGCGATGGATAGCTTTTCCCGGGATGCCGGGATCAGTGTCGGAGGCCAATTAACCGGCGTAATGCTAGCCTATTTTTCAAAAGGTCAGAAAGAACTGGGTAAAGACCTAGGCGGCATCATGGGTGAATTATCCGGAACTGTTGCCTTTACGGCGTTACTGGCCGCAATTACGTCCGGTGCCGGATCGGTTTGGGCTGGAGTGCGGACCGGGATCAAAACCGTCAGCGAAATCATCGGCAAAGGTGTCGGTAAAGCTGTAGAAGCAATCGGAACCGTTTATGAAAATCTTAGCGTAATTTTCGGAAAATTTATTGAAGGCGCAATGGTTATCATCAAAGGATTCCCAAAAGGAGCATCGAAATTATTTAAGGGAATCAAAGGCAAGCTGGATGAGATACTGGTCAAGGTTAAAGGGCTAATTGATGATATATTAGGGAAGCTCAGTAGAAAAACAACCAGTAAAAGTTTGCCATCCGGTACTGCGACTCGTGAGGAAATCGAGGAAGCGACCGAAAAGAAAATATCCAAAGGAGTTCTTGACGAGACTACCGGAAAAACCGTAGAAGAAGTTAAAGGGGAAGTAACTGAGAATACTGATAAATTGGTTACTAAGAGGTCAGGTAAAGTTAATTTAGACCAAGCTACAATTGATAAAATATTATCAACTCCTAAAGGACAGAGACCGGATCCATCAACTTATCTCAGTCAAGATTATATTAAGGCACATCTCTTGGAATTTGAAGGTGGAGTAACGAAGGTTATGCCTCAAGCACCTACAGGAACGGTGGGGCCAATGGGAGGAGGATTTGTAATGTCAAAGACGCGAGCAGACGAATTAATTAAGTTAGCGGGTGGTGACAGAGCAAAACTTGAAGAATTGCTTGGATTTGATAAAGGATATTTAGGAAAGGATCCTGTGAGAGTTGATATTGAATCGCCTAGTGGTTTAAGAATGCCTACTGGTAATGAATTAGGTGCTAATACTCATTGGGAGCCAGGTGGTTACACAAGTGGTGGTATAAAAGAAGCAGTAGTCG
Source organism: Bacillota bacterium (assembly GCA_023415375.1). Taxonomy (GTDB): domain Bacteria; phylum Bacillota; class UBA4882; order UBA8346; family UBA8346; genus UBA8346. The sequence continues at coordinate 5,482 of JAEZKW010000063.1, read as the reverse complement.
ATCCAGCACCTAAAGGAACGTATATAGTAAATGAAATCAAATAGTAGAAAGAATAAAGGAGAATATTGAATGGAAGTTATTTTAGAAAACAGTGGTATTGAATTGATTAAAAAGGAGGAAAAATATTTTTTGCGTTTTGATGCGGGTGAATTAGCAGTTCAGATGCAAGAACTCGAAATTACAGCAGAGGAATCAACTCAAGTACAGAGAAATCCAGCAGATGCTTACAATATTATACTTAAATACCAAAATAAAGCTATGTTTAGTGATAAGTAAAATTTGCACAAATACTATATTATTCGTTTTGCTCTAAAATAGAAAGCATATAACAAATTAGTAGACTGCAAGGGGATGCAACTGTTTTATGAAATTAAAGAAAGCGAGGTCAATGGATGTAAAATTCGCTGACCTCGCTTTCTTCTTAGAGTATCGCCTAGTGAACTGCAACTTCAGAAAAAACGGCCGAAAAGAAAATATCCAAAGAAGTTCTAGACGAGACTACCGGAAAAACGGTAAAAGAAGTTAAAGGCGAGGTAACTGAGAACGCTGATAAATTGGTTACTAAGGGGTCGGTTAATGCTACTGGAGAGCTAGCAGTACAAGGTAAGGATGAATTAGTTGTTGCTGATAAGTCATTTTTGGATGCAAAGGGAAGAATTGATTGGGATAAATATGCACCCAATGGCGGGTACATAAAGGGAACAAGAGTTGAGGGTATAACTTTAAAAGAGAGAACTGTGATTGATAGATATGGCAGTCCTAAAGGTAGTTATACCTCACCAGTTGGTACAAGCTATGAAGCAAGGGCATTGCCTTATATTGAAAATCCTAATGCATATCATCAATATAGAATAATTAAGCCTATCGAGAATGTGAGTATGGAAAAAATTGCTCCTGCATTTAAACAGCCGGGAGGAGGTATTCAATATGAACTTCCTAATTCGGTTGAATATCTAGTTAATAAAGAATATCTGGAGGTTATTGATTAGTGAAAAAAGAAGAATTACAAAATTTTTTACGAGAAAAGAAAGTTCCTGACTATTACTATAATCTTAATAATGTTGGAGAGATCGATCAGAGAGTTTGTCTAGAATTTGATGGTGGAAGCTGGATGGTATATTATAGCGAACGGGGAAAAATGTTTGATTTGATTAAGTATCAATCGGAGGATGAAGCGTGTAGTGATATTTTAAACAGACTGGTTAAATAAAGGTATTAAAGTCTATTTAATAGAGGAATTCCCCAAGGTTCTTCAGAGAAAGTTCAAAATCCTGAGGAAGCAGCTCACAAATGCATTGGTTTGTACGATCGAAAGAGCGGTTATCAATCCGCTCTTTTGTTTAGTACGGCAGAGTTTATCGAAATTAAAGACAAATTTGCACTTCCAAAAACGCCTACACAAAATAGGGGAAGCGACCAAAAGACCGAGAAGTTTTTGACGAGACTACCGGAAAAACCGTAAAAGTCGAAAAAGAGAAAACATTACCTTCAGGAAAGCAAATGGATGGATATGATGCAGAAAAAAGAAAACGGTTCATGAGCCTAAACCTAATAATCCAAATGCCATTCGTAAAGGATTGAAACAGTTAGATGAATATATCGAAGAAGCAAATGAGGTTTATGGACCTGGGCACACAGGTAAGTTACACACATATGAAAAATGATTAAGGATGAGAGGTGATAATAGTGTCTATAAATGAGAAGAGAATTAATTTTGAAGGATGGTTTTCTCTGAGTATGCCCGAATTATGGGAATATGAAGTGAATGAAGATGTATTAGATATCTACGACAATGTAAATGGTAAGGGCGCTCTCCAGATTTCATTTTTTAAAAGAAAAGAGATAGGTGAAAGTTTAAGAGAAACTGCGGAAAATCATATAAATAGATTCATTAGACAGTTTAATATTGAGGTTGCAAAAAATACATATAAAGTGATCGAAACACCAGAATTTACAATTGCAAATGCGTGTGGACAAGATGAATCTGACTTTATAAAATTGTGGACAGTTGTAAATGAGCAAAAGATGCTTCTAATAACATACACAAGTCCTTCTAAAACAAGGGAACTATCTGTAGCGGAAGATATAGTATACAGTATAGAATTCGATGATTGAAAAAATCATTTAATAGTTTTCAATATTGGGGTACCTCAATAATTGGAAGAACCCGGCATATAAATATGGATGGACTCAAGAATCCGAATTACCTTGAATTGTTAATGCCAATGCAGTTCTCACAATAAGTAATGGGGGCCTAGGGAAACAGTAGGATGGAGCTATCAAAAGTAAAAATGCATTAGTTTGTACGATCAAAGAGCGGTTATCAATCCGCTCTTTTGATTAGTACGACAGAGTTTATCGAAAACTTAATCGCAAAAACGAAAGAACTTTCCAAAGAAGATTTGCAAGAATTCACATCACGGATTACTGAGATCAAAAGGATATAATATTGGTAATATATTTTTTCGGCATCAAAAGATTGGAGAATATGTTACCGAAATTCAGTTTCCGTTAACGAGTAACTAAAAATCATATAATGAAAGGCTCTGCGCACTCAAAGTGCTGCCAGAGCCTTTTTAATTGTCCAAAATAAAAAACCAGTTGTTTCCAACTGGCCATTTTTAGATACGAGCAAAGCTAACTTATGTGCAACTCACATTTATAGATATAATATATCCTTAAAATGGGAAGTTGTCAAGAAAATATGAAAAAAAGTAAGAAAAAGGCAGCAGAAAATAATAAGTATCATCGGATGATACCGGCTGATTCTAGGATTATATTCCAGCGGTTTTTCTTTTTGGGTATCCTGTTATAGAATAAGTTTCCATGACACTATGGAATTATGGAGATAGCGGGAGGAATCCATGATATCGGTTTCTGGTCTTTATAAGACTTTTAAAGTTGCCAAACGTTCGGCCGGGTTTGCGGCTGCTGCCAAAGCATTGGTAAAACGGGAACATGTCGAAGTTGAAGCGTTACAGGATGTTTCATTTGATATTGATGAGGGCGAAATCGTGGGCTATATCGGACCCAACGGTGCCGGCAAATCGACTACCATTAAAGTAATGAGCGGCATTTTAGTGCCGGATCGGGGAAGCTGCAGCATCATGGGAAGGACACCTTGGCGAGAACGGATTGCCCATGTAAAAAATATTGGCGTAGTTTTTGGGCAACGCTCACAACTATGGTGGGATGTTCCGGTAATTGATTCTTTTGAATTGTTACGGGATATTTATAAGATACCGCAGGGCGAATATAAAAAGAATGTAGAGATTTTAATTGAAACATTAAATTTAAAGAGTATTATCGACAATCCTGTTCGCCAGCTCAGCCTGGGTCAGCGGATGCGTTGTGAGATTGCGGCTTCGTTATTACATAGTCCCCGGATATTATTTTTGGATGAGCCGACCATTGGTTTGGATGCGGTTTCAAAAATGGCGGTGCGCCGCTTTATCAAGACCATCAATCAGGAAAAGAAAGTTACAGTTATATTGACGACCCATGACATGAACGATATCGAAGCCCTGGCAAACCGAATATTGCTTATCGGCAAGGGCCGGATTCTGTTTGACGGTGATTTGGAAGGTTTACGGGGTAAGTTCGGCACTGTTAAAACTATCACGATTGATTTTACTGAGAATAATCAATTGCCTAGCATTCGGGGAACTCAAATTTTATCATGTTCTTCCGAGCGGGCTACGATTCAGGTTGATATCCGTCAGGTTAAAGTTTCCGAAGTTATTGCAATGCTCTCAGAAAAATTGGATTTACTGGATATGACAGTCGAGAACCTGCCGATCGAAGAATTGGTTGTGCAATTATATCGGGAGTACCAGATATGAAAACCTATTTATCCGTATTTAAAATGCGCCTGATCAATGGATTACAGTACAGGACCGCAGCCTTGGCCGGAATAGCAACCCAGTTCTTTTGGGGATTTATGTATGTTATGATTTATCAAGCATTTTATAATCATTCAGCTGGGAATCAACCAATTTCGTTAGGGCAATTAGTTTCCTATGTTTGGTTGCAGCAAGCATTTCTGGCCTTTATCATGTTATGGTACAGAGATAATGAAATATTCAATCTGATCACCAGTGGCAATATCGCTTACGAACTATGCCGCCCCTGCGGTTTATATGGTTTCTGGTTTGCAAAGCTGATAGCTCAAAGGTTATCCGGGGCGATGTTACGTTGCTTCCCCATCCTGATAGTGGCTTTTTTGCTGCCCAAGCCATACAATCTATCTCTGCCGACAGATTATCTCGCGTTTGGCCTGTTTGTAGTTACGCTATTATTGGGATTATTGGTTTTGGTAGCCATTTCGATGTTCATTTATATATCAGTATTCGTTACAATGTCACCGACAGGATCGCTATTACTGATGAGCGTTTTGGGAGAATTTTTCGCTGGGATGGTGATTCCGATCCCCTTGATGCCTGGGTGGCTGCAAAAAATCGCCTATATGTTACCCTTTCGTCTGGCTGCGGATTTACCGTTCCGGATTTATAGCGGCAATATCATGACGAAAGAAGCTTTCACCGGCATTATGGCTCAAATCGTTTGGCTGATTGGACTGATACTTTTGGGAAAAATTGCTCTGAAGAAGGCGTTACGAAGAGTTGTGATCCAGGGAGGCTGAGATTGATGCGGCTTTATTTTCGATATCTCCAAATTTTATTAAAATCCCAGATGCAATATAGAATGTCCTTTTGCTTATTATCGTTTGGACAGTTCTTCATCCCGTTTTTCGTTTTTGCCGGTCTTTATTTATTATTCCAGCGGTTTGGAGCCATTAAGGGTTGGGGATTTTTTGAAGTTGCCTTATGCTTTGCCGTGATCCATATGGCTTTTTCTATTAGTGAATGTTGTGCCAGGGGGTTTGACAGTTTTTCAAGTCTGGTGGCAAACGGAGACTTCGACCGGTTGTTGGTGAGACCCCGCAGTACTGTTGTACAGGTAATGGGTTCTAAGTTTGAATTTACTAGAATCGGCAGACTCCTTCAGAGTATTGCAGTTCTGATTTGGGCTTTGGTTAATCTAACAATCCGTTGGGACGGATTGAAGGCGGTAACTCTGGTTTTGATGATCGGCAGTGGGATTTGCATATTCACCGGCATTTTTATATTGGCGGCGACATTGAGTTTTTGGACAATCCAGGCTATGGAGGTAACGAATATTTTTACCGACGGTGGCCGGGAAATGGCCCAGTATCCGCTCAATATTTATCCACGGTGGGTAACCCGCTTCTTTACTTTTATCATTCCATTTGGTTGTGTGAATTATCTCCCGTTGATGTTTATTCTCGGGAAAGTGAGGGGCAACGGTATTTTGTATATGTTGACGCCGCTTTATGGTATATTGTTTATCATTCCCTGTTTATGGGTATGGCGTTTCGGGGTCAGGCATTACAGATCCACGGGGTCGTGAAGTTTCAAAGCGGGGAGTTAAAAAAATCTTACTTCAGCCAAATATTATAGTT
>JAEZKW010000364.1 GCA_023415375.1 Bacillota bacterium | reverse complement strand
GGACTTATGACGCTCCGGTCAATACCGGACATTTCCCGTATACCAAGGATGTAAACGGCGACGGCCGGGAAGAGATGTTTGTGGGGTATGATTTAGTCGACGCAGATGGCCACAGGATCTGGTCGTTGCCGGTTCATACCGATCATACTGACGAGATCGTCATTGGCCGTTTTGATCCGGAACAGGGAGAATTAATTGGCACGGTTTCCGGTTCCGAAGGATTTATGTTGTCGGATCTTGATGGAAATGTTTTAGTCCGGCATATTATCGGTCATGCCCAGCGTATTAGCGTTGGGAATTATCGTCCCGACTTGCCGGGGCTGGAAATTTGCGTTACCACTTACTGGGGAAATCAAGGGATTATTTATTTCCATGATTGCCATGGCAATTTGCTGTGGTCAGATGAGCCTGGTACCAATGGTAATGTCATTACGCCGGTCAATTGGACCGGTGATGGTCGAGATTTAATTTTACTTAACGCTGACATTGAACGGGGCGGGTTGATTGACGGATACAACCGTCAAGTTGTTAGGTTCCCCGATGATGGGCATCCTCAACTTTGTGCCGAGGTGCTGGATTTGACCGGAGACTGTCGGGATGAAATTGTGGTTTGGGATGAAAAAATGATGTATATTTATACCCAGGATAATCAGACGAGCGGCCAACCAGTTGATTGTCCAGACAAATATCCCCATTATAATGCTTCCAATTACCGGGGTGAATATGCCTACCGGAACGCTAAATTAAAATAACCATTCAAAACCGTCCGAGAAGTGGAATTCCTGGGCGGTTTTTTTAATATCGCTTCAGATATTTCATGCAGAAAATTATTGTACCTGTTTTTTTGATTTTTTTTCAGCACTTCAAAAATTGTTTTGGAATACAAGAGTTCATCCTGAGTGTTTTTTTGAAACGATATTTGGAAAAAGGCAGATATGTCAGACTCGTTCTTTTTGATAAATTTTTCCCCACTCGCATAAAGCATTTAAAACTGGAATCACCGTGGTCCCTAGTTCAGAAAGTTGATATTCCACTTTTGGAGGAACTTCGGGATAGATTTGCCGCATGATCAGCCCGTCCCTTTCCAGTTCACGCAATTGTTGGGTTAAAGTCTTTTGACTGATGGATAATAAAAGCCGTTGCATCTCATTAAAGCGGAGGGTTCCTTTGGTGAGATGCCATAAAATCGCCATTTTCCATTTGCCGCTTACCATATTGAGAGCGATATTAAAGGGACACTCTGAGGTTATATTGGTTGCTTTGGACATTTTCTCCTCCACAATAATGAAATGAAATATGCCATAATATTCTATTTCATAGTATCATTTATGCCACTTAGTTGCAATATTGTGCGTACTTTACGGGGCAATAGGACGGGTGTTATCCTTTTTATATCAACAAAAGGGAGGAATATTGATTATGATTATTGACAGTCATGCCCATGTAATGGAACCAACGGAAAAACAACTTTCATGGATGGAGGAGGCGGGGGTTGATAAAACGATTTTGTTCTCAACCTCAATTCACCCTGAAAAAGCCGTGGATTTGGTATCCTTTGAACAAGAAATCCGGCGCTTGTTTGATATATTAGCCGGAAATTGTGATGTAGAAGAAAGAAAGAACAGTATGCGGCAGAGCACGCTTGAACTTTGTGATGCCATAAAAAAGCATCCGGAGCATTTTCTTGGCTTTGGACCGGTACCGCTTGGATTAGAAGAACATGAAACGGCGGATTGGATTGGTGAGAATATCATTGCCAACGGATTTCTTGGGGTGGGGGAGGTTTCACCAGGCGGTTCTGTATATTTGCTTGAAAATATCTTTAGAGCATTAATGGAACTAGGAAAATTACCTGTATGGATTCATACCTTTCATCCGATGACCTTGACGGATTTAAAGGATATTGCGGGTTTAGCCCGGAAGTACTCAACTCTTCCAGTTATTTTAGGGCATATGGGTGGAGCGAATTGGTTGGATGCCATAAAGATAGCCAAGGACCATACCAATTTATATCTCGACTTTTCCGCTTCCTTTACGGCGATTGCTCCACAGTTTGCCATGAAAGAACTACCGGAACGTTGTTTATTTAGTTCCGATGCTCCGTTTGGCCGTCCTATGCTGGTCCGTATGATGGTGGAAAGAGTCAGTGAAGATGAAGAAGTAACTAAAATGGTTTTGGGCGGGAATATTTCAAGACTATTGAAAATCGGATAACCTTGGATCAATGGGTAAAGGTGATAAACCTTTACCCATTGTTGGACAATTTTATTTATCGGACGCAGGGTAGCGATATTACCGGATTAAAATATTTTCCCAGCATTTAGTGTAAAAAACGAATGGTAAGATCAGGTAAATACTGGACAGCAGTTGGGATCGGATCACTCGCTATTTTAGCTTCATTACTAATCATTTGCTCTAGAACTTTCCGCTCAACACTTACATAGGGCTTGACGGTACCCAGAAACGGATGATGGATTTCCGAATCCAGCTTACCGGACTTAACATCGGTAATTTTTGTCCCATTGAAATTTAAGCTGTATTCCCCGATGACTTGACCATTTTCAGTCACTTGCAGACCAAATTTATTTCCTTGTTGATTGGTAAAAAGAGCGCCTATAAATGTAAATAATTGTGGATGTTTTTTGGAAAGGGTTTCAACGAGGCGCTCCCGGAAAGGTACAAATTCATTTTTTACAAAAGTATCGATGTCAGTTATAGCGGTTGGGCTCATTTAAAAATTTCTCCTTTCAATTGAAAACTATAGTTTGGTGATGGTATCATCCAAGACACCAAAAATATGATTTCCTGGTGATAGTATCTCCTAAAACATTAAAAATATAAATTCCAGTGATGAAACAATATATATCAATATGAATCGCCAATTAAGAAAAAATATAAGAATCAAATCACCAAGAACTATTTTAAAGAATAATTTGGGAAAGATTATCACAAAAATTAAAAGCAAAAATTGGTCCCGAAAAATAGATTATTGTCAAAACTGCCGCTTTACAAGTGAAATAGCAAGATCGGGCTTGTTGGTGATAACGGCGCAGATTCGGTTATCATTCAAAAGTTTCTTCAGTAAAGTGGGGTCGTCTACGGTCCAAACGTAAACCCTTATTTTATTATGGACGGCCCGTTCTAAAAAGCCGTAATTCAGTAGTTGGTAATGAGCGATTAAAAAGTCGGCCCCAATTTTGCGGTATCTTCGTTCCGGATACAACTCCGAGTGACAAAATGGGAGCATCAGTTGAGGTAGGCCTCCCAGCAGTAACCCGACTTTGATGTCGGGATAAAGCTGTTTAATGACCACTAAAGACTGATCATTAAAGGATGTCATTAAAAAGGCATCTTTATTAAAATATCTCAATACCAATTCTACCAACTCTTTTTCATAGCCCATTTCTTTTAATTCAATATCCAGTTTAATTTTTCCCAGTGTATGCTTTAAGACTTCTTCTACTGTGGGAATTACAAAACCGGCAGAAGAAACGAGACGGTTGGCCTCTTGATAGGTTAACTGATGGATTGGACGGCCTTCAATTAATGGATCATGGTAAACAATCATGATCCCATCCTTGGTTTTTCGAACATCAAACTCGATCATATCTGCTCCGATTTCAATTGCTTTTTCAAAAGCGGGAATCGTATTTTCCTTAACCAGTGAAGAAGCGCCCCGGTGGGCCACAATAAGAGTTTTGTGCAAATGTTTCACTCCCTGCATCATTTAAGGCTTGCCTGAGAGATGTCACTCATCTGTTGCGTTGGGAGAAAGGAATTTATCACCTCACTGAAAACCAATTCAGGCTTTCTCTTTTTATCTCCCTAATAATTTGGTATATGATGGAACGATACAGACAATGAATGAAAATAAACAGTTTGTCTTTAAAATTAGGACTTGATTTACGAACAAAATCAAGATAAGATCAGATTACATCTATATGTTTACGTGTATCATATTTTGGAGGAATTTCATGGAAAACAATTTATCAATTGCCGAAATAGACCCTAAAAAAAGCTATACCTAGCCAGGATTATCCGGACATCCAAAGATACTCAGGAGCGTATCTCCGAGATCTCAACCTTAAGGGTTACTGGAAAGAGACAAGAGGCCCGGGGATCGGGGTGAATTTTATGCCCATCATATGATTAGCGACGGGCTGGATTGACTGGAATCTGGCTCTTGATCGAGTTGGGGGGCCCAATCATGTAGGTAATTATTGTGATGCCCCGGTGGTTGTGGATACTGACTCCGGTGAATTCTTCTTCCAAAGTTCTTATTACTATATCGGTCATTTCAGTAAATTCATTCAACCGGGCGCTAAGCGGATTGAGTGTTCTTCGAACGGCCTGCCAGTCGAAACCGTGGCCTTTCTAAATCCCGACCAACAGATCGTGGTTATTGCTTTAAATCAAACTGATCAGGATTTACAATTTTCCCTGGAAACTCAGGAGAATTGTATAAGCTTAACAAGTCTCAAGCATCCATTCAAACTATCATTCTAGAATAGATAAATCTAGGATAGATTAGTTTAGGCACTATCTCTTTTCACAAGTTCCACCGGAAAGATTTTAGATTCGGGAGGTTGTTCAGGGTTTTGGATTTTAGCAAAGAGAATTTCAGAAGCAGTAAATCCCATGTTAAATAGGGGCTGACTAACGGTGGTGAGGGGCGGATCGGTAAATGCTGTAATTCCGATCCCATCAAAACCAGCCAGAGCCAGCTCCTCGGGAACTTTGATTGCGGCATTTTTGGCTTTAGATAGGACCCCTAGAGCCATTAAATCATTGGCGCAAATGACAGCAGAAGGGAGATCACCTGAGGCTATTAGCTTTTTAAAAGCGTTTTGGCCGGACTCGGGAGTAAAATCACCATCCAGGATCCAATCTTCATGGACCGGAAGGTTATATATTTTCATGGCGGCCCGGAATCCTTCCAGGCGGTCGTTGGCATTTCGGATCGAAAGATTTGCCTTTACAAAAGCTATTCTATGATGGCCTTTCCGGATAAGATATTCAGCAAGTTGGTACATTCCGGTAAAATTATCGGTATCGACATAACTGACGGAATTGGCAGCCGGGCGATTACCTATAATCACGCAGGGAATATTTTGAGATGAAATGTCAGAAATCTGTGGATGGTTTAAGTTAGGGGTAATCAAAATCAAACCATCTACTTTTCCTTGGAAATATAACCGTAAATAATCTACATCAGGGGCTTCGGACTGATAAGTAGATAAAAGAAGGTCCTGCTGATGGGTAGTGGTCGATTTTTCAACACCAGCCATCAACAAATTATAATAATCGGTAGCGTGTACCGTGACATTGGCTGGGGCCGGAATAATAATACCGATTGTATTGACGGTCTTAACATGAAGAGCTCGTCCAATATGATTAGGGTAATAATGAAGCTCTTTAATGGTATCAAGCACTTTTTGGCGAGTTTCTTCTTTCACATAACCTTGGTTATTAATGACCCGGGATACCGTAATAAAGGAAACACCCGCTTTTTTGGCGACATCCTGTTGTGTAACCATAGTTTCCTCCAGTCAAAGGGAAGGGTTTACACAAAGTTATCATTTTCTGTAATGTTAGTCAAGTATTTATTCCTATTGAATTTTATAGTTGGGGCATTGAATGTCTGTGGAGTAAAAATATAAAAATCGCCCTCGGCTCGGCGAGTAAAAATGCTTCATTTAAATTGGGGCATTTCATAATATATTTAAACGAATTCACCCTGCGATTAAAGTTCTCGTTTCAGAATATTTATCAAAGGAGTCTTGTGGTTTTTTTCTAAAAAAACATTTTTCTATAAATTTAGGATGAATTTGCCATTTAGTGTCGAAATAAAATATTATTTTTCGGAAAAGGTAATCGCTTTGGACCAAATCGGAGGACGTCCATGAAACAGAAGACACTTATTGGTGAAGTTCGAAGAACTCAGATCCTTAACTTGATAATCTTTGGATTATTAGCGCTTTTGTGCATTCTTTATTTGACTTGGAACGGTTTCATCAATATTATGAAATATCGTTTATTGGAAGTAGACAAAGTGTTAGAAGTGATAATTCAAAATAACCAACCTTTAATGACTCAAGCACGCGCGCTCGACCTCCAATCCGGTCAAAAAGATCAAATTAAGCAACGAATTATCCCGGCATGTCAAAAAATTTTACTTTGTTATCCCAGGGTATATAATGCTGGTTTCTACTTACCTGATTTGAATTACGTAATGGTCAAAGGTGATCATCACCCAATAAATCTTAAAAAATATAACGTCTTTCCTTTACGTGGCTCCGAAAAAACTTCGATTTCACTTAAACCTCAATATGAGTTCAATTGGTCTGGGGTATACAAAACTTGGGTATTAAAGTGTGATTATCCAATAATTTTTGGTCATAAAACGGTTGGATACACTTTCGCTTTCATCACACTGTCGGATTTGGTAATGTTATACTCCAAAGCTGGTTGTTGGATATTCATGATATTAATCAGTATTGGTTTAATGTGTTTGTTGATGTTGAAGTGGATTGACCGAGATATCCGTAAGAATGCAATACAATTGACGCGCTTAAAATCATATCCTCAATTTGATTATATAGAATTTCAACAAATTGCCTTGGAATTGAGGCTGAGTCATGAAAGACGCGAAAGAATGTTGAACTATTTGCCCTGGGGATATCTTTTGATTGATACTTTAGGGAAAATTGTTGAAATCAATGATAATGGATTATCATTGATAGGATTGAATAAAGATCAAGTTATAGGAACACATTTTCAAAAATGGTGCCCGAAAATGTCTCTCCAAAAGGTTATCGAAACCAAATCCTTAATTTCGGAGGAAACTTTTTTTTTATTGCCGTCAGGGGAATTTAAAAGATATTTTACTTATTCCTTTCCGATGTTACTCCCTTCAGGGGAAGAGGGGTCTATGACCTGGATTCTGGACAGAATGGATCAAGTGAAAGCCGAAAAAATAATCGAAGAATCCGCAGCTAAAATCGGAAATATTTTGGAGAGTATTTCCGAAGCTTTTTTTGCCTTGGATCAAGATTGGCGGTTTACGTATATGAACCAAGCAGCTGAAAATGTTTTGTTTGGGAGAACGAAAGAAGATTTAATCGGAAAGTCAATTTTTAATGAATTTTCGACCAGTATATGTTCAAAACATTATAATAAATTTCACCAAGTAATGAGTGAACGGACTGCAGCATGTTTTGAGATTCCTTATGCCGATAATGGAACTTGGATTGAAGTTCGGGCCTATCCTTCAGTAGAGGGCATCTCGGTTTTTGTACTTGACATTACTGAACGGAAATGGGTTGAGAAGACCACACAACAATTAGCGGCAATTGTTGAAACTTCGGAAGATGCAATCTTTAGCATGTCTCTAGACGGTAAAATCAATAGTTGGAATCACGGAGCCCAAAAATTATATGGTTACACTGCCGAAGAAGTGATTGGCAAATTGTTTCCGCTGATTATTCCTGACCAATTACAAGAGCAAGTCTACCAGAACTTCAGAAGGCTAGTCCAGGGTGAACTTTTTGAGGATAAATATACAACCCGTGTCCACAAGGATGGCAGTATTATTTATGTATCCATTAAATATTCATTGATTCGGGATTCATCCGGCAAAATTGTCGAGATATCTGCAATTCATAGGGATATTACAGATCGGGTTCAATATGTAGAGGCACTGACCAAAGAACGGAAGTTGCTAATGGTAACGCTTAATGCCTTAACAGAAGGAGTCATTGCAATGGATTCGCAAGACCGGATCTTCTTAATCAATGAGGCTGCGGCCAATCTAACCGGTTACTCGCAGTCGGAAGCGATTAATCAGCCAATCGACCAGATACTTTACATTATTGATGATAAAACAAGCGAACCGCTCACCCAGATTACCTCTTTCAGTACATCTCAAAATCATAAGATATCCCAAAATTTAATTCTAGTCACCCGAAATCTAAATGAAGTTTCGATTTCAATTCACAGTTCTCCCATTAAAGCCTCTACCAGTGACAATTGCAATATTATTGGGTCAGTTATAGTTTTTCAGGATATATCGGAAAAGCAAAAAATTGAACAGGAATTGTTCAAAACTGATAAATTAGAATCCCTTGGCATTCTAGCCGGAGGAATCGCTCACGATTTTAATAATTTACTGGCTGCAATCCTTTCCAATATGCAGCTGGCGCAAATGAAGTATAGCAGAAACGAGGATATCAAGAAGTACTTACAAGATTCGGTGGAATCAACATATCGTGCCAGCGATTTGACAAGACAATTATTAACTTTTTCCAGGGGAGGCGCGCCGGTTAAAAAAACGGCATCTTTAGCAGAACTTATTCGTGATACGGCAGAATTTGTGCTTCGAGGCTCCAAGGTGAAAGCCTCTTGTAAAATTCCGGAGACATTATGGCCGGTTGAAGTGGATACGGGTCAAATTAGCCAGGTCATCTATAATTTGGTGATCAATGCGAAACAAGCAATGCCGAAAGGCGGCATCGTCAAAATTAATGCCGAAAATATAAGTACTGGAGATAACCACCGGTTAAATCCCGGAAATTATATCAAGATTGCCGTGAAAGATCGGGGGGTCGGCATTCCCAAGGAAAACCTATCGAAAATTTTCGATCCTTTTTTTACCACAAAGAAAGAAGGTTCCGGTTTGGGCCTTTCCACATCATACTCGATTATTAAACGGCACGATGGATATCTGGAGGTAGAGTCGGAGGTAGGACTCGGCACAACATTCTGGATATACTTGCCGGCATTAGCCCAAACTATCGTCGTACCGGAGGGCGATAAAGAAATCGCTATAACGGGTGACAAATTGAAGATTTTACTAATGGATGACGAAGAAATCATTTTAAACTCTGTGGTGGAAATGTTGGAACTATATGGTCACGAAACAATTTCCGCCAGAGATGGAGCCGGGACCATTGAAATGTACCGCCAAGCTTTAGAAGAAGGTATTCCTTTTGATGTGGTTATTATGGATCTGACGGTTCCGGGAGGAATGGGCGGACAGGAGGCTATTTTCCATTTGCGGAATATCGATCCCTATATTAAAGCTGTTGTTTCAAGCGGTTATGCAAATGATCCGATTATTTCCGATTTTGAACGATTTGGGTTCAGCGGTGTAGTGATTAAACCTTATAAGTTTGACGAACTTATAGGGGTTTTAAATCAAGTGGTTCAATCGAAACAACTGCCATTAAAACTGGATTTTTAGCTTGGGGCTTCGGAAGAAAAGTACATTGATTGGAGCAGTGAAGTACCTGTCTTTGTCTTAAAATATTTCCGGCCTATGCTATCAATAACTTCCTGATTAAGTTGATCCTCAAATATATTCACTAAAAAATCGGCTTCAACCAAGATTTGAAAATCTAACCCGTCTATTTTGTCATAACTGTGATGGTTGCCAATGAGAAAGCAAACTCTTTCGATGTTTTGAGATGGAATGCCTTGTCCTTCAAGGATGGCCTTGGCAATAGGCGGTCCTTCGATTTCCTGATAATGGCCGGATGTTGAGTTGTACTTCCGTTCGGCTTCTTTGATTCCAATATCATGAAGGATGGCCGCATATAGGAGGATTTTTTTCTCTTCTTCCGAAAGCTTTTCCATTCCGGAGAGAGTAAGTGCAAATCCATAAACTTTCAATGCATGGTTGATTCGGCGAACATCATTTTTAAAATAAGTAATCATTTCATTCATAATTTTTTCAATCATAGTAAGCTCTCCCGTCTATAGAGCACTCATTCGTTTAAGCGCTTCCAGATCCAGCAATTTAAAAGATGTTAAGTAATAATCGATAACACCTTCATCCTTCATCTTCCCTAATTCCCTCGACATCGAAGGCCGGGATACATTCAAAAATTCTGCGAGTTCGTTGCGGTTTAAAGGTAAAGTGAAGCTTCTCTCCCTGGTCCTTTGATACTGCTCCAGTAAATAAGTGGCTATTTTGGCGCGCATGCTCTTGATAGTAAGATATTCTACCTTTTTATTCAGAAATAACGCTCGTTCCGATATGATCCTTAAGAAATTATGAATCAAGACCCCATGCCATGTACACATTTTTGGGCATTCTCCAATAATATTCTCTCTCGGTAGGAATAAAACTTGGCATTCACTTTGAGCTTCAACAGTAGCAGGCCATTTTGCCTGACCCGAAAAGGCAATAACTTCGCCAAAAAGATCCCCTGAGGCTAGGATAGTCATTACCATTCTATTTCCGGCAGCGTTTTCCTTATTAACTGACGCTTCACCCTGTAATATCAGGCCCACCTCTTCAAAAACATCACCTGAAATTACAATCAATTCATTGGCATGAAATCCTTCAACTCTAGGCTGAAAGCAATTCAGTACAGCCAAAATTTCCTTTTTTTCCAGTCCACGAAATAAAGCTGTTTTTAGTAAAACATCTACGTGTTTTTCGAACATTTTTCACCTTTAATGTTTTTGTATCCTCGGCTACCGACATCTGAAACCAATTATAATACAATTTCTTCATCAAGGCAAACCAACAAGCATAAAGCTCTTGAAGGGGGAATATACGAGAAAATAATTTAGAAATTAGAATACCTGAAGTAGAATACTTAATTCATTAAATAAGGAGGCCTTTTGATGTCAAATATGTTTTGTTTTCAATGTGAGCAAACAGCGGGAGGTAAAGGTTGCAATAATGTTGGAGTATGTGGAAAAAAGCCGGAGGTCGCTAACAAACAGGATGAATTGACCGCTGCCCTAATTAGCCTTGTGAAAGTTGCATCCGCAGATAAATCGGAAAAAGAAGTGGATGAATTGATAATGCAAGGCCTTTTTGCCACGGTCACCAATGTTAATTTTGACCCTCGCCGTATAGATGAGCTTATTTCCAAAATTTATGCCCACAAAGTTGCCTTAGGAGGGACCGAAGATTTTCCAGCTTCCATGTTATGGTCTGGTAGTACTGATATCGTATCACTCCGTTCAACATTACTTTTTGGACTCCGGGGTATGGCTGCTTACGCCTGGCATGCCTATGTTCTTGGTAAGAAAGATCCGGAGGTTACTGCCTGGTTTTATAAAGGATTGAAAGCGCTTGGGGAAAGCCATCAACTCGAAGAATGGTTGAATTTGTTGATGGAGTTCGGTCAAATTAATCTAAAATGTATGGCATTATTGGACGGGGCAAACACATCCGCTTACGGCCATCCGGTTCCGACAAAGGTGACAATGAGAGTGGAAAAAGGGCCCTTCATCGTTATTAGCGGGCATGATTTGCTGGATTTGGAACAATTATTGGAGCAGACCAAGGGCAAGGGAATTAATATTTATACTCATGGGGAAATGTTGCCGGCCCATGGTTATCCGGGATTCAATCGATATTCTCACCTGAAGGGTAACTTCGGCACCGCTTGGCAGAACCAGCAGAAAGAATTTGATAATATTCCGGCCCCGATCCTTTTTACGACCAATTGTCTAATGCCTCCAAAAGATAGCTATGCCGATCGGGTCTTTACGACCTCGGTGGTGGGCTATCCCGAAATAAAGCACATTGATGAAGGGAAAAACGGGGTAAAGGATTTTTCAGCATTGATCCAGCGCGCCCTGGAACTTGGCGGTTACTCCGAAGATAGGAATTTCACCGGAATCAATGGAGGCAATGAATTATTAACGGGATTTGGTAGAAATACGGTTCTTTCTGTAGCTGATAAAATCATTAATGCAGTGAAGCAAGGCGCTATCAAACATTTCATTTTAGTTGGAGGGTGTGATGGAGCAAAGCCGGGCCGAAATTATTATACAGAGTTTGTTCAAAAAGCTCCTCAAGATACCATAATATTAACATTAGCTTGCGGTAAATACCGCTTCAACGACTTGAATGTTGGGGAGATCAATGGTATACCGCGTATTTTGGATATGGGTCAGTGTAATGATGCTTATTCCGCTATTCAGGTTGCTCTGGCGCTTGCCAATGCTTTTGATTGTGGTGTTAATGAACTTCCTTTAACTTTGGTCCTTTCTTGGTATGAGCAAAAGGCAGTTTGTATTCTTCTGACCTTGCTGGCGCTTGGAATTAAGAATATCTATTTAGGGCCGACGTTGCCCGCGTTCCTGTCTCCAAGCGTTTTAAATGTTTTGGTAGAAAAATTCAATATTCACCCAACCAGTAACCCAGATGCGGACCTCCAAACGATACTTGGGTAAAAATAATTGATAAAATTGTTTCAATTAAAGCTGAGGCTGTCTAAAAGTACTTTAAAATCAAAAGATATGCAATATATAGCATCATAGATTAAACTGACCATCATTATATATTGTATATCTTTATTGATCGCGCGAGTGCGCATTTACTTTTGGGACAGCCCCTTTTTTGTTATAAGTTGGACAAAGCCAATTTTTTTGTCATTTTAGCGAAGATTATTTTGTATCCCTAGATACAGACTTTCATTTTTGATTATATTATGATAAAAATATAAAAAATAAATTATTAAAGGAGTAATTGTTATGAAAAGAAATATATTAAAGATTGATCAGGAAAAATGTAATGGTTGCGGACTCTGTATTAATGCCTGTCATGAAGGGGCTCTTCAATTAATAAACGGTAAAGCTTGTCTTGTTTCAGAGAGCTATTGCGACGGTCTTGGCAACTGTTTACCGCAGTGTCCTACAGGGGCTATTTCAATTGAGGAAAGGGAAGCGGAGGCTTTTGATGCAGAAACCGTTAAAAATAACATGAACCAGTCTAAAAAGCAGTCACCACCGCCACTAGCGCGCGGATGTCCAGGCACTCAGGCAAAAACAATCATAAAAAAACAAGCCGTTGTTGAGAGTTCTCCGGTTGCGGAAAGTCAATCAGAGTTGAACCAATGGCCGTGTCAAATCCAGTTAGTACCGGTTAATGCCCCTTATTTTGATAATGCCAACTTACTGGTGGCTGCTGATTGTACGGCTTTCGCATATGCGAACATTCATCAAAAGTTTATGAGAAATAAGATTACTCTCATTGGTTGTCCTAAACTTGACGAAGTTGATTATGCTGATAAATTAACTTCTATCCTAGAGCAACATGAAATTAAGAGTATAACAGTTTTGCGGATGGAAGTCCCTTGTTGCGGGGGAATTGTTCATGCTGTAAAGCAAGCGCTGACTGGAAGTGGAAAAATGGTCCCCTGGCAAGTGATAACCATATCGACTGATGGAACTTTGATTGAAGAGTAATTGAATATGAGGTCAACGGATGTCTACGATTCATAGCTTAATTGATAAAAATAAACCATGGTACGATAAATTTTTTAAATAAAGTGTCATTTTTCGACAAATTTCTGTTTCAATTACTAGTATAATATATTAAAGTATTAATTAGTGGTTATTTAATTATTATAGTATTATTTTATATATTTTCTGTCAAAAATTTTATTGCCACTTAGGAATTGCAGATTGACTCAAAAAAAATCAATTAAATTGATAATGGCAAACCCGGTAAAAGCCGGGGACGCAAAGCCAATGGGTCTAAAGCCAAATGCTTTTTTCGTTTGGCCATTGACAGCCGGTTGCCGAATTTTAGTTGATTTTTTATTTGCGAAAATTTTTATGATTTTATTGTTCCAATAGAAAGTCTAGATTCTAAACTTAAAAGTGTTTAAACCTTTTGATTTAATCATATCTAAGGTTTATTCATTTTTGGATGTCCTCTGTTACAGAAGGATTGTTCATGCCGTTAAAAAACATTAAAAAATTATTAAATAAGCACATTTTCAGGTGAACCAAAAAAAGTTAGCTTAATGAATTTATACAAGAATTTTTGAGAAGGAATGCAATTTTATGTAAGGCTATTTCTGCTATTAAAATGTAGCGGTCGCTAAGTTATCAGGATTAGCAAAAAGTTAGTAATAATTTACTGTGAGAACTATGTTCCGAAACGTTTATCAAAATATTTGAATTAAATTTTGAACCCCCAAATCCCTGAGTATTTTTGATTTAATCTATATCATTTTTGCACTATATGATATTTAAATAGCATTCATATATTTGGTTTTATGTGGATTTTAAAAACATTGTTATTGATGAAAGATTGTGTGTTTGATTTATAAAATGTGTAATAAACGTAAAAGGGGGTTGTAAGATGGGCGTTGCAGATGTTTTAAATGCCAAAACAGGTAATATGGAAACGGAAATCGATAATGGAACATTGATTAACAAACAATATTCCACTCATGATACCGCTCAAATCAATTTCAAACCTAATTTCACTCCTATAATCAATCCGGAAATTCCCAAACAATATTCCATAGTTTTTAATGAAAATAATGATAGTAAAAATTTGAACAGTAATCTTATATTTGTTAAAAATCGTCGAGATATTGAACTTTTTTTATTATGTTTGGGCGATGAAGCAAGTGTAATTATGGATGAACAAGCCCGGGAAGAACATCCCGATATTTGGAATTGGTTATTTAATCATACTTACAGTGATGTTTTTACTGATTTGAAATGGTCATATCGTGAAGAAATTGAAGTTTTAGATATTATTCAGCGCATACCTCTTCCAAAACTACTGAAGCCTTGTCTGACTAGTTATGAAGAACCGAAAACGGGACTTATTGATAAAAAATATGTTCATAAGCTTCATCATGATTGTGTTTTAATATCAAACCCTTTTCAATGTGGGAACATTTTTTATTTCAATGGTTTTGTGAAATCATCGGAATTTAATATTGATCATTATTCTGATCATTTGGAAGGAATAGTGATTTTTGAAGTTGCACGTCAAGCTGGAATTGCATCAGTCCATTTAGCTGGTCTCCCTCTTACTGGAACCATAACTATCTTAAAAGTTTACAACCACTATACAAAGTTTATTCAAAGCTCCGAACCTTATTTAATCAGAGTAATTCCTGTTATTAAGCAACGGGGTGGTTATAGTTATGGAGTCTATAATATTATCCAAAACGGAAAATCATGTGTATTGGGTTATTTTACAGGTATGGTATATAAATCTAAAGAGAGTTATAAAAAATTCAGGCATTCTCGATTTATTGAGTAATATCTAAAAGTGAACAAGAGAATGTTTATCATTATTCGTAAAAGTCTGACGCACGATTTTAAAAATTTAAATGTGGAAGTAAAAGTAAACTCTTGGAAAGATGGTAAAGTTTTATGAAATATAAGCTTGTAATCTTTGATTTTGACGGTACCTTGGTCGATAATTTTGCTTGGTTTAAAAGTGTGATTAATAAAGTTGCTGTGAAATATCAATTTAAAAAAATACGGAAAAGTGAATGTGAGATTATTAGGGGATATGGACCTTCTGAAATATTAAAATACTTACATGTGCCGTTATGGAAACTACCAATGATTGAGAATTATCTGAGAAAATTAATGTCCAAAGATATTCAGAAGATATCGATAGTTCAAGGCGTTGATAAATTATTAACAAATTTAGTTGACAAAGGATTGGTGTTGGCGCTCGTTACTTCGAATGATCTTAAAAATGTGAAAACAATTTTGGGTAATGAAAACTTCAACCTGATTCAATATTGTGAATGTGGTGTTTCCCTTTTAGGCAAGCAAGCGAAAATAAAAAAAATCCTTAAAAAGAGCGGTTGTCATTGTGATGAAGCGATATATATTGGTGATGAAATAAGAGATATCGAGGCTGCTCGAAAAGCCAATATAGCAGTTGGGTGTGTAAGTTGGGGTTATAATACGTCAGAGGCGCTTAAGACCCATTTACCGAATGAAATGTTTACTGATGTTTATGAAATTATACAAAAAATCGGATAGTTGTATTTAAAAAAACGCCAATTGCAATTGATAAAGAAAGGAGAATAATTGAATGACGAAAATGTTTGACGGGAAAATTGTATTAGTAACTGGTGGCGGTTCCGGAATAGGCAGGGCGGCTGCAATTTTATTCGCCAAAGAAGGGGCGAAAGTTGTTGTTGCCAATCGGAGAATTGATAATGGAAACGAGACTGTTGAGATGATAAAAAGAAACGGCGGGGAGGCACTTTTTATTCAGACGGATGTATCGCAAAGAGAACAAGTTGAGCATCTAGTATCTACGATTGTTCAAAGATATGGCAGATTGGACTCGGCTTTCAATAATGGCGGAGTAGATGGGAAGCCCGCCTCTATTGTGGATTGCGCCGAAGAAGATTGGGATCAGATCATCGATATCAATTTAAAAGGCACATTTTTGTTGCTTAAGTATGAGATTCAACAAATGCTTAAGCAAGGGCATGGTTCTATTGTCAATATGTCATCAGTTTTTGGGACATTAGGCAGGCGTAATCGTTGTGCTTATAATGCAAGTAGACATGGTGTTGAAGGACTTACCAAAACTGCGGCTCTTGAATATTCCAATCAGGGGATCCGTATTAATGCTGTCGCCCCAGGTTCAATTCGCACGGATATCTTTCATCGAAGCACCAAAGGCGATCCGGAAAAGGAAAAGGTTTATGCAGATGGCCATCCCATCGGCAGAATCGGGGAACCGGAAGAAGTGGCTGCTGCGGCATTATGGCTTTGCTCCGATGCTGCATCATTTGTTACAGGTAGTATTTTATTAGTTGATGGTGGCGCCACAAAACAATAATCATTATATTTGAAAGGAGGCGCGGTAAAAATCGAATAGAAGATTTGGCGCTTGTATATTAAAAGGAGGCTGAGTTTATGAAGTGTCAAAAATTGATTATTATCTTGATGTTTGTAGCTTTAGTTGTTACGAGTTTTTCGGTTTATGGCGCGAATGAGGGGTTAACGAACCAAAATGGGGTTGAATCAAAAGATCCCATCGTAAAAAAAATTGCAAATGTAGTAAAAGCGCTTCAAAAAGATGACGAACGTCCCCTTGATGAAATCATCGATCAAAATGTGGTTTGGACATATGAAGGTCTATTAGGTATTGTGCCTTTTGCTGGTACTTATACGGGAATAGAAGGCATTAAGGACTTTTGCACAATTTATTTTAATACGCTTGAGAACACCAAAAGTCACCTGCGGTACTATTTACATCAAGGAAATATCATTCATTTACATTGGATAGAAGAGGGTATTGCCGCATCCACCAGAAAAAAGTATATTATGGAAACAGTACAAATCTGGGAGTTAAATGATCAAGGGAAAGTAGTGAAAATGAGATGGTATAATGACACTTATGCCATGTATAACGTGTTTCAAGACAAAGCGGCACCAGCATTATCTTTGGCCCAGCATCCGGCAGATTATCATGTCGATGGTGACGGCCCGGTTGATGCATTACCGGTAATTCAACAATATTATAATTATTTTGCGGTTGGTGATTTGGAATCGATCATTAATAGCGTAACACCTAATTTTATATGCATATTGGCGGGTCCAGATAATTTAACTCAAATCGCAGGGACATGGTATGGACCGCAGGGATTCCTAAAATTTTTCGAGGCAGTGTTTCAAAATGAAAGGTATAATTTGTTTAAGCCGGTCAGTTTTTGTGCTGATGGGAACAGGGTTGACGTTGAGTTTCAAGAAGAAATAGTAATTTTAAAAACTGGTAGAGTATTGAAATGTAATGGATTGCATTCTTTTGTTGTAAACTCAAATAGTCAATTGGTTAATTTTAGAAGTTATAATGATACTTATAATGTGGCATGGGGTTATGACTTTAATTAATATTACATAAAACGGCAATAATAAAAGAGCTACCTTAAGAGTAAACAGAGATAGCTCTTTTGTCATTATTAGGGATTTTTTAATCTTTCGTTAGCCATTCCTTGGCTTCCCGCTCTGTATTAAAAGCTTTCATTGTATCGTTTGTTAATCCGGATACAAAGTTGTATCCTACTTTTTGCAGACCGCTCATCCCAATAATGGCTTCTTTCTTTTTATAGGGTGCCGTTTTTGCTTGAGATGCTTTAAAAGCCTCCAGTACAGCCATATCAAATTGAAGAGTTGCGACATTAATTAAAGCTAAGACGGATTTAGGAGGGTATTTTGCATATTCACCGGAAACAGCTTGTATCAGTTGAATTTTTTTATCATTATCTTTGAAATCACCAATACTAGAATAATCAATATATAGGATAGTTTTACCATTATAGTAAATTTTAGATATTCCTTCCATTTTTATATTCCTCCAAATTTTGTTATAGATTTTTCTGCTTTCAATTAATTTAATTAAATAGATCTTTTTGATAATTGTAATCGAATCAAATGTATATTGTTGATGTTATTTATGCTCCTTTCCCAATAGTGTCATTTAAGAGATTATTAGAATTTTTTTGTTTCACACTCCTTTTTTACATATCCATGTAAACTTAAATTTTACTGATTAATTAACTATCGGCTTTTTTTAAAAAATGCTTTATAACGGGAAAAACATTATTTTAGTATTTTTATTTAAACCCATTTCATATTATTAAAACATTGAAAGTAATTATGGGTAATTTTTTATGTCCAATTATGTTACTATATTGAATAATTAATATTCAAAAATAACGCATTTATTATGAAACAATTTTGGAGTGGGAAAACAAAAGAGATCTTAAGCAAATCCGACCATTAAAAAGTATTGGATTAAAACCTACAATCCCGTAAACATTTGAGCGTACGTGCTACTTGAATCATCTTCTTCTCCGGTAAATTCCTGCCCCTTTCTTCAGTAACTCCGATTCTTTGGTTACGTACACTTTCACCTAAAATGAAAATGATTCGTGATTCCTTTTTGTTTCCCCGGCGGAAACTTGTCCCATTTCAAACTAGTGAGCAAATTGGCCAAAAGTCATTTTAATCTGAGATATTTCCTAAATATTCACGAAACCCTATCTGGACACCCCAAATGTTGGGTTGTATAATATAAATGGTATACAATATATAGTACGGGAAGGATTAACATTGTATTGTCCATTTTGCGGCCATTTTGATAGTAAAGTTATCGATTCGCGCTCATCCGACGAAGCGAATGCTATCCGGAGACGTAGGGAATGTTTGGCCTGCCAGAGACGGTTTACTACCTATGAACGAATTGAAGAAGTACCCTTGGTGTTAATCAAAAAAGATGGCAGCAGGGAGCCATTCAATCGACAAAAGGTGATGAGCGGCCTTTTGAAAGCATGTGAAAAAAGGCCTGTTCCTTACGGTAAATTAGAGGAACTTGTGGATAACGTAGAACGGGAGCTTCGCAATCGTATGGAACAGGAGGTTAAGAGTACCGATATCGGAGAATTGGTCATGGAGGGCTTAAAAGTCATTGATGAAGTCGCGTATGTAAGATTTGCCTCGGTTTACCGTCAGTTTAAAGATAGAAACGACTGGATGCGGGAATTACGAAATCTAGAGACAAGAACAAGAGGGACGGGGGATATAGAATAATGGCAAAAAATTCAATAGAGGTGGAAGAACAGGCATTTTATGAAAGTTCAAATGTAATCAATTTGATAAACCACAGCGCAGATCGGATCTTCCGCTCGATTCGCAAACGTGATGGACGAATCGTTGAATTTAATAAGAATAAAATTGCTGCCGCTATCTTTAAGGCAGCGAAAGCTGTTGGCGGGGAAGATCAGCAACTGGCCGACGAGTTGGCGGAGATTGTCAATCAATTTTTACATAAACAATTAGGTACC
This sequence comes from Bacillota bacterium, assembly GCA_023415375.1. Lineage (GTDB taxonomy): Bacteria > Bacillota > UBA4882 > UBA8346 > UBA8346 > UBA8346. The sequence goes on along the minus strand of JAEZKW010000364.1, from coordinate 24,438 downwards.
AGTATTCCTACAGTTGAAGAGGTTCAGGATGCTGTTGAGAAAGTACTCATTGAGACCGGTCACGCAAAGACTGCCAAAGCCTATATTCTATATAGAGACCGTCGTACCCGTCTTCGTGAATCAAAATCAGAACTGATGGATCTGGTTCAAGATATTTTAATAGAGACAAACCGGGAGAATGCCAATGTAAGCAATTCTCCATCGGCAAAAATGTTACAAATAGCGTCAGCTGCCAGCAAACGCTATTATTTATCCCGGCTAATCCCGGATGAAATGGCCCAGGCCCATATTGATGGCGATTATCATATTCATGATCTTGATTTTTATGCGAAAACCTTAACCTGTGTCCAAATTCCCTTAGGCAAGCTGCTCGCTAGTGGATTTAATAATGGTCACGGTTTTATCCGTCCTCCCAAAAGACCGGCATCGGCCACAGCTTTAGCTGCAATTATTCTGCAAAGCTCACAAAATGATATGCACGGAGGGCAATCTTTCGCCTTTTTTGATCGGGACATGGCGCCGTTTATAACCGGTGTACCTGAAGATGAAGTGTATCAGGCAATGGAAGCTTTGATCTATAATTTAAATTCTATGCACAGCCGGGCTGGCGCTCAAGTTCCTTTTAGCAGTTTGAATTTAGGGTGTGACACCACCCCTGCCGGAAGGATTGTGACCAAAAACCTTTTATTAGCGTATGAAAAAGGGCTGGGTCACGGCGAGACCCCCATTTTCCCTAATATAATTTTTAGAGTTAAAAAAGGAGTCAATTTTAATCCGGGCGATCCCAATTATGACCTCTTTCAATTGGCGATCAGGGTCTCCGCTCAGAGACTTAATCCTACTTTTTCTTTCATGGATTCCAGTTTTAATCAAGAATATGGTTCGGAGGTCGCTTATATGGGTTGCCGGACCCGGGTAATTGCTGATCGTTATGGAGAACCTATTTCGGATGGACGGGGCAACCTTTCATTTACAACAATCAATTTACCCCGCATCGCCATTAAATCTGGTGGTGATTTGGAGATCTTTTATCAAGAGCTGGAAAAAATGATGATTTTAGCAGCTCGTCAATTATATCACCGTTACCGGATTCAGGCCCGTTTGAGGGTCAAGGATATGCCATTTTTAATGGGACAAGGGCTCTATTTAGGGTCAGACAAGCTCAAACCGGATGATTTCATTGCTTCTGTTATCAAACATGGTACATTATCGATTGGTTTTATTGGATTGGCTGAGGCCCTCACTTGCCTAACCGGCCAACATCATGGAGAAGACCCTTCTGCCCAACGGCTTGGCCTAGAGATTATCAGCTTTATGAGAAAAATGACTGATGGCTTTTGTGATGAGTATGATTTGAATTACACTTTGTTGGCTACACCAGCTGAAGGATTATCGGGACGTTTTATAAACATTGATCGGAGACGATTTGGTGTCATAAGCGGAGTTACCGATCGTGAATATTATTCCAATAGTTTCCATGTACCAGTTTATTATGAGATATCAACCTATGATAAGATACGGATTGAAGGCCCTTATCATCGCTTAACCAATGCCGGTCATATCAGTTATGTAGAGTTACAATCTCCTCCGATTCAAAATTTGGAGGCCTATGAAGCTATTATCCGGCAAATGGCATTATCGGATATGGGTTACGCAGGAATTAACTTCCCAATTGACGAATGTCTATGTTGTTTTCATCGGGGGATCATTGAAGACGAATGTCCTTCCTGCGGCTCAACCCAAATTCGCAGAATTCGCCGCATAACTGGATATCTATCAACAGTCGATCGCTTTAATGACGCCAAACAAGCGGAATTACGCGACCGGGTAAAACATCAAATTTAGAATCTAAAGAAGAATTCAGGAGACAGAATTCAGGATTCAGGAGCTTAAGGCATAAACTGCTAGCATTTAGTAAATTGGAGCTTGATGAAGGCGAGAATCAATTGCGTTATCAAAACTTCTGACTTCTGGCTCCTATATTCTGGATACTATAAACTGAAGGGAAATTAATGTTCAATTTAATTGCTCAAATCGCCGGGATCGTAAACGAAAGTGTCGTCGACGGTCCCGGTTTACGCACTACAATTTTCTTTCAGGGTTGCGATCATGCCTGTAAAGATTGTCATAACCCTGAAACGTGGGATCCTACGGGAGGCATGTCCATTCAATTACGGGACCTAATCCCCAAACTTCGATTAAATCCATTGATTTCCGGAATAACCTTTAGTGGGGGAGACCCTTTTTTTCAAGCAACCGTTGCCGCCGAACTCGGTTGCTTTTTAAAAGAACAGGGATTGAATTTGTGGGTATATACCGGTTATACGTGGGAGTATTTATTAAATCATTCCAATAATGCCGGTTTTAGTGCATTACTGAATGTAACTGATGTTTTAGTTGATGGCCCATTTCAAATTGAAAACAAAAGCTTAAAGTTGCCATTTCGCGGTTCCAGTAACCAACGCCTTATCAATGTCTACGAAAGCATTAAAACAGGAGTACTCGTTGAATGGCAACCCACAGTCCGTTCAATGGTGGAGATATGAAGAAAGCATGTACGTGGTTTTGTGATACAACAGCCGAGCTCAAAAAATATCGTGCCATGGTTTTCAATAACGATGCGGTTATTCAGGCCGTTTCATCCCGGGATTACGGGAATATGGCCTTGCATACTGGAGATGATCGGGGGCAAGTCAACGCCAATCGAAAATCTTTTTTAGAGTCTTTGTATTTGAAATTGGAAAATTTGGTTACCGCCGAGCAAGTCCATGGTACCAATATTCAAATTGTAAGCAGGAAACATTTTGGTTCTGGGGCCATGTCGGAACAGACGGCACTCCCTAAAACCGATGCTTTGATTACTGGCGAAAAAGGCGTGCTACTCGGAATATTCACTGCTGATTGTTTGCCTATTTTTATCTACGATCCGATTACTCCCGCAATTGCAATTATTCATGCAGGATGGCGCGGAACCATTGCTGAAATCTCTCGGCTCGTTATGGATAAAATGGTTCAGACATTTAAAACCGACCCTAGCAATTGTTTTGTAGCCATAGGTCCCTCAATATGTTCGGCCTGTTTTGAAGTCTCTCCGGAAGTCGCTGATTTATTTGGCAAGGTAAATCCTGAAACAGTCATTCGAAAAGATGCTGGTTTTAAAGTTGATTTAAGCGGCTTTAATTCCTGTTTGTTTGAACAGGCCGGTGTTAAACCGGAGAATATTGATGTGGCAAATCTTTGTACAGGATGTCGTAACGAAGAATTTTTTTCCTATCGTATTGAAAAAGGCACGAAGGGACGCATGATGGGAATAATTGCCTTACAATAAATGATAATTGGTGGAGCGATTTTTTTTGAATCAAGAATACTCTAAAATAGGGAAAATGCCTCGACGACACCGTCTAGAAATGATGAGTGTATTTCGGATCATTGGCGGATTTCTTATTCTGCTGTTAGTTATCGAAGGCTTCGGAATCCTCATCGAGAATTTTACTTCCAAACTAGTGATAACGGAGTGGGGCACCATGGAAAGGGGATTTTGGGCCGATGTACTCTTTTTGAGGGATGAAACCCTCATAAAGTCCCCGGTTGATGGGGAATTGACGCTAGATCGGAAAAATGGTATCCGGGTTGCAGAGGGAGAACTTATCGCAACTATTAAGGCTTCCGAAAATTCCGAGCCGGACCCCAGACTTCAATTCCGTTTACAAGAGTTAACGCGTGAAACCAACATGTTGCAAGCCGATTTACAGAGGAATGGACTTGAATATGCAGCTAAAAAGGCCCAAATTAAACACGCTTCAAAAAAATCAACCCGCCTCAAACAATTGCTCGAAGATTTAACTTTCATCGAGCAGGAAAAGAGGACTATTCTACGAAATATAGAACAAAATCGTGATCAAATTGAACTGATCACGCAAGACTTTAAAGCTTGGCAAAACGGGACTGTAATGCTCCAGGCGGAAAAACCAGGCTATTTATGGTATCAATATGATGGATGGGAATTAGACTTGAGTCCCGACCATTTTTCTGAAGTTAAGGAAGCTGATTTTCGAAGACGCTATCCTATCCAATCTCCTGAAAAAGATATTCATCGCGAGGCTGTCATTGGCAAGATTATAAGCCCTTTTCATCAAATTATTTGCTTGACGGTTGATCCTAAACAAGTCGGAAGGCCAAAAACGGGAACGGTATGGTGGCTTAAAAATGATGATAATATTATTCAATGTACCGTTGTAAATCAAACCCCCTTACCCGGAGGAAGAGTTATCGTCGGACTCGATGATATTTCAATGCTTTCTAAGTTCATGCAAAGTCGTAGTGCTAAAATGTTCATTATTTATAAACGTGTTTCTGGTATTATCATTCCAGTGCAAGCATTATATAAAAAAGGCCAAACCGATGTAGTTAAAGTTGTAAAGGGGGATCGTTACAAAGAAACCAAAGTTGTGGTCCGAGAAAACGATGGAGTGAAAGCAATTATAGATGGTATCGAATATGGTAAGACAATAATTTCACGATAGGGGGCCTGCATTTGAAGAAAGTTTTTGTGATCGACACCAGTGTGTTAGTTCATGATCCCCAGGCCTTAAACGTTTTTCAAGATAATGATATTGTCATTCCAATTGCGGTGTTGGAAGAAATTGATGGTCATAAAAAACGTCAGGACGAAGTAGGTCGTAATGCGAGGTGGGTATCGAATTTTCTTGACAAATTAAGAACCATTGGTCACTTATATTCGGGTGTACCCTTGGGAGATCAAGGCGGAACTATACGGGTGGAATTAAATCACCAAGAAGTTGATAAATTACCGGTTACGCTGGATCGAAGTAAAATTGATAACCGGATTATTGCCGTGGCGCTCGCCCTGAAACAAGGAAGTTCATTACCGGTTATTTTGGTTACCAAAGATATTAATATGCGAATTAAGGCAGACGCCTTGGGAATTGATGCTGAGGATTATGAAACCGATAAAATTCAGATCGAGGAAGTATATACTGGAACTTGCACTTTAAAAGTTGAGCCTGATCAAATTAATAAGTTTTACGGTAGTAATGAATTGTTATTAAAAGATGCCCCATTATTTCCTAATCAAATGGTGATCCTAGAAGATGCTTTCGGGTCTTCAAAGTCGGCCTTGGCTAGACATACCAGCAATGGCAAATTGATTCCATTACGTTTTGCGGGTCAAGATCCTTTCGGGCTCAAAGCCCGCAGTAAAGAACAAAAATTCGCCCTTGAATTATTACTTGATGAAGATATTCGGTTGGTTACACTGATTGGGAGGGCGGGTACTGGTAAGACCTTACTAGGGTTGGCAGCCGGATTGCAGAAAGTCGTGGAAGAGTCTCGTTACCGCCGTTTAACTGTATCGAGGCCGGTGGTTCCTTTGGGAAATGATCTAGGTTTTTTACCTGGAGATGTTAATGAAAAATTAAGACCCTGGATGCAGCCAATATATGATAATTTGGAATTTCTATTCAGTAATCGTGATCGGAATGAAAAAATCGACCAATTGGTTAACAGCATGCAGGACCTCAATATATTAGAGCTTGAAGCCTTAACGTATATTCGGGGACGAAGCATTCCGAACCAATTTTTACTAATTGATGAAGCTCAAAACTTATCCCCTCACGAAATAAGGACCATTATTACCCGGGTGGGCGAAGGGACTAAGATCGTTTTAACCGGAGATCCTTATCAGATTGATCATCCTTATTTGGATTCAAACAGCAATGGTTTGACTTTTGTAGTTGAACGATTTAAGAATGAAAAAATTGCCGGACATATTACCCTTACAAAAGGAGAACGCTCCGATCTCGCTGAGTTAGGGGCTAAATTATTAGGATAAAAGGCAGAAAATGAGTATTGATGAAAATATCGAAAAAATAAAAAAACAAGTACAAAATGCAGCTGTAAGGGTTGGACGTGATCCTGGAGCTGTTAAAATTATTGCCGTTACGAAATACACCGGTGTTGAACAAATGAACGAGGCGATTCGGGCCGGTGTGAAAGATATCGCAGAAAACCGGGTTCAAGATGCTCTTGGTAAATTCCCCTTCATAAAAGGAGCTGTAACCAAACATTTAATTGGCACCTTACAAACCAATAAAGTGAAACCGGCTATTACGGAATTTGACTTGATTCATTCCGTAGATCGGATTGAGTTGGTAGAAGCCTTGGCTAAGGAAGCACTTAAACTCGGTCAACAGGTTAAGTTCTTGATTCAGTTGAATATTTCCGGTGAAGCGACCAAGCATGGAATTGGCCCAGCCGTTCTTGGAACCATATTGGACAGGATTGACTCTTTATCCAACCTGACCCCGATGGGTTTGATGACGATGGCTCCTTTTGTTGACGATCCGGAACAGGTTAGGCTGATTTTCCGCCGTTTAAAAGATCTTTTCAATGAGTACGCTGGGAAGCGGGATGAAAATTGGCGTTACTTATCTATGGGGATGAGTCAGGATTTTCAAGTAGCGGTAGAAGAGGGGGCCAATATGGTCCGGATCGGTACGGCTATTTTTAAAAGTTAATAGATAGCAAGTTTAAAAAGTTAAATTACCAGCACAAAATGAATGAACTAACCTACCTGCTTTAAGCCGGTAGCTGTTTAGTTTCATTGCTGAAAATAGTTTTCAGGCAAAGCATATCAATGAACCTTTGAATTATGGGAAGCTTTTCGGTTTAATGTACGTTTACGAAAACGGGGTGTTTAAATTGGGAAAATGGGAGAACGAGGATAGCCCAGAGCAAAATGCGGATTCTAAAAAAGGGGTTTTTGAGAAATTTCTTAATATATTTGGGTTTGAGGCGGAAGAAATTATGGAAGAGGAAGAAGATTCTCAGGAAGGATACCATAAAGACCCTAGAGACCGCGGCAAATTAGTTAATCTCAATCATTCCAATAAAACGATTAAATTGATTGTGGTCGAACCTGAAAGTTTCGAAGAGGTTCAGGCCATTGTTGATCATTTAAAGAATAAAAGGGCCGTCATCTTAAACCTGGAGGAAACTGAAAAGACAACAGCCAGAAGGGTTGCTGATTTTCTAGGAGGTGCAATTTACGCTTTAGATGGTACCATGCAAAGGGTCAGCGGTTCAATTTTTCTATTTACTCCAGCTCACATTGAAGTAACAATGCCCCTTCGTACCGAGCTTAGGGATAAAGAAAAGGAACGCCCTGGCAATTTAAGTAATCCAAATTTAACGTCATCGCTTTTTCGGAACGAACGTGAACGATAGGTGGTAGAAAATGAAACAATTGGGAATCATCGGCGGCGGGGCTATGGGTTCCGCTTTGCTCAAAGGAATTATTAGTCAGGGTTTGGTGAAACCGGAAGAAATTTATCTAGTTGAAGTGGACCATGTTAAACGGACCTGGTTCCAAGAAGAATATCATATTCATGGGACAAGTAGCCTTTCTGAGGTTACGGATACTTGCCAAACTTTAATTTTAGCAGTTAAACCTAATATTATCCCCGGAGTGCTTGATGAGCTAGCGGGGAAAGTTGATCATCAGTATTTGGTGATTTCAATCGCTGCAGGAATAACCCTGAATACTTTAGAAAGCAAACTTCCAAAAGCCAGAGTCATTCGTGTAATGCCCAATACTCCGGCTAAAATTGGTAAAGGAGTCTCGGCTTATGCTTTGGGATCTAAAACCATTGCCAGCGATGACGAACAAGTTACTGAACTTCTTAGCTGCATTGGTAAAGTTATCAAAGTACCTGAACATTTGCTTGATGCAGTCACTGCAGTGAGTGGTAGTGGACCGGCTTATGTTTTTTATTTTATCGAGGCGATGATTGACGCAGCCGTAATGATTGGATTAAGCCGAAATGATGCTGTGGTGCTGGTTCGGGAGACTTTCCTGGGTTCGGCCGAGTTGTTACGGGAGACTACTGAAGACCCGGCCAAACTCCGAAACGAAGTTACATCTCCGGGAGGTACCACTGCAGCTGCTTTGTTTGAGTTACAACAGGGTGCTTGTGCAGGAGTCATTATGAAAGCTGTCGTCGCAGCCGCTCAAAAATCCAAAGAATTGGGGCGCGCCCATGGTTGATGAAATTACTCAAACGCACGCACACGCGGGCAAAGAACTGGCTTCCCGGTTTACAGAATTGGCAGAGCGTTCTTTAAGGGAGAAAGAACCGCAATGGTCCGACTTTTTGGAGCCCCCTGAGCGGGAACAGGCTCAAGCCATCTTAGGTTGGGTTTCCGGGGTTCGCTTTAATTCTTTCGGAGGCTATGCCAAAGCTGAACGGCGTCGACTGGTCGTTTATCCGGATTATTATATTGTTGAAACCATCGAACCTGCCTTGGCCTATTTGGAGATTCAAACCAAAAGTCAAACCCCTTTGACGCATCGGGATTATTTAGGTTCATTGATGGGACTTGGACTTAAAAGAGAAAAGATTGGTGATTTATTGGTTGCTGAAAATTCCTGTCAACTGGTCGTTGTTCCTGAGTTGGCCGAATATATTCGACTGAATCTGGAACGGGTAGGAAATCAAAACGCGGTAATTCAGGAAATTGAGGGAGAGCAACTCAACATCCCCAATTTACGGGAAAAAATAATCAAGAGTACCGTAGCCTCATTAAGACTCGATGCCATCACCGCTCTGGGGTTTAGTGAATCCCGCACCCGGATGGCCAAAGAAATCAAAGCAGAAAAGGTAAAAGTAAATTGGAAGGTCATTAGTAACCCTGACTTTTCAGTAAATCCGGGTGATATTATTTCTTTTCGTGGACATGGCCGGATGGTTTTTAAAGAACAAACCGGGCAGTCCAAAAAAGGCCGATTAGGAGTATTACTGATTAGGTATTTATAAAATTTGTTATCATCAGTATATACTCTATATTACAATAGGCTGAAAGCTGGTAATTTAGATAATCAACTGATACAAGGAGAGTGTTCATCATGTTAACGCCGGTTGATTTGGAAACTACAGTTTTTAAACGGGGATTTCGGGGGTATAATGCTCGAGAAGTCCAAGAGTTTATGGAAAACTTCGGTCATGATTATGAACAACTCTACCTAGAGAATCTCAACTTGAAAGAAAAATTGGAAGAGGCCGAGAAGAAATTTCACCAATACCAGTTGATTGAGGACAGCTTAAGGAATGCAATGGTTTTAGCGGAAGAAACGGCAGAGGAAGCTAAAGCTGCTGCCAGGCAAAAGGCGGAACAAATCGTTCGCGAGGCAGAGCTGAACGCTGAGGCGATAAAGATGAAAGCCAAGGAAGATATTCAAAATGAGCTTCGCACTTTGGCCTTGTTAAAAAATCAAGTTGAATATTTCAAATGCCAGTTTAAAAGCTTTTTAAGTGGTTTGTTGGATATGGCTGAAAAACAGTTGGATTTAAATGTTGTCTGGGACCAGTCAGCTGCCGCCGATTCTGAGATCAAAAAAGGATTAGAATCAAAAACACTAGAAAAATAACCATAAATGCTTTTAGCGATTGGCTACCAGTGGACCGATAGCAATGGCAATTATAAAAGCAATAAGTTCACCGGTAAGCCCCATAACTAAACAGTGACGGCTGTCTTTAATATGGACAGCTCCTAAATACAGAGATAAAACATATAATGTGGTTTCACTACTGCTTTGGATAATGGAAGCCGTCACCCCCGTGGCTGAATCGGCTCCATATTTTTGCAGTAATTCAGCTGTTATCCCTAAAGCCGCCGATCCGGAAAGGGGTTTTAGGATACCAAGAGTAAAGAGATCAGGCGATATATTCAAAAGGCTTAAAACAGGTTTCACTAAACTAGCCATGAAATCTAATGCTCCTGATCCCCGAAAGAGTCCCACTGCAATAAAAATCGCCATAATATAAGGTACTAGCTTTATTGTAGTCCGGATTCCTTCCATAGCGCCTTGAATGAACACTTCATATAAATGAATTTTTTTAATACGCCCAAAACCCAAAATACAAAGCAATATCACAGGAATAGCCCATTGTGAAATGGTAATGAATAACGTTATCATCGAGAACCTCTTTTCGAATAACGGTTCATAAACTTAATAGCTATAAAATTAACCACTAATGCAGTAATCGTTCCGGCCAGTGAAGTAAGAAAAACAGGAGCTAAAATAATTGCTGCCTCTTTGGAACCGGCTTGGGCGCGGATAGCAATCAGTGTACTGGGGATAATGCTAAGTCCGCCAAGGACGAGAGCTAAGAAAGTGCATATATCATCAGAGGCTTTATCCGGTTTAGGATTTAGTTCCTGCAACTGGGCCATGGTTTTTAAACCAAGCGGTGTGGCAACGTTCCCTAAACCAAGCAGGTTCGCTGCAATCGTTAAGGAAATAAGGCCTAGAGTTTTTTGGTGACCTGCAATCGAGGGAAATAACCATCTTAAAAAAGGTTGAAAAAGTTTGGCAATCATTTCAGTAACACCGGAAACTTCAGCGATTTTTAAGATTCCTGACCAAAAACCGAGCATACCTGCAAGGCCTATACAAAAACGAATCGAATGTTCGGCACTGGAAAAAATCGTCGGCGTAATGATGGATAACTTTCCGCTGAGTATTGAAACCAAAATGCCGATTCCCATTAAAAAACACCAAACAGTATTAATCAAGATGATACCTCCCTGCCAAAAATTTGCTGTTCGTTCATTTTTATGAATGATTTGGTGTAAATATTAGTAAACACACAAGGAGACCCATGGAGAAGTTTTCACAATTAGTCCGTGATGAACTGGTTCAAAGCAGTTTAGCCACAGGCAAGCATTGTATTAAAGCTGAATTAGCTGCTATTATTCATATTTTGGGCAGCCTTCATTTGACCGGAAACCAGAGGTTTTCCCTATCGATTTCTACAGTCACGGCTGGAGTAGCCCGCAGAGCGGTTCAACTAATCAAAGCTTCTTATGGCTTAGAATCGGAAGTTCAGGTTGAACAAAATGAAAAATTAGGTAAACAACACCGTTATAATTTAATTATTCCTGATCAGGAAGGCTTAAGGAAAATGATCGTTGATTTGGGCATGATGACCAGAGATCATACCCTTGAAGGGGGAATTAACCCTGATTTAGTCAAAGATAATTGTTGCCGTGCCTCCTTCCTCAGGGGAATTTTTTTGGCAGGGGGCTCAATAACTGATCCCCATAAGAGAAATTACCATTTGGAGATGGTTACCCAAAGTGAGGATTTGGCCAATGGATTAGTTTATTTAATGAACCTTTTGGGGCTAAAGGCAAAAGTAAGTTATCGTAAAGAGCATTATTTAGTCTATTTAAAAGAAATAGAAGCTTTGATTCGTTTTTTATCGCTCATCGGAGCTCATGTTGCAGTATTGAAATTAGAAGAGATTCGTGTTGTAAAAGGGCTTCGTGAAGAAGTTAACCGCAGATTGAATTGGGAAACCGCCAATCTTGAAAAAACCTTATCTGCGGCTATGGAGCAGGTCCAGGAAATTGAAAAACTACGAAAAGCACCATCGGGCTTAAATTTATTGCCGCCTAAGTTACGGGAAACTGCGCTTCTAAGACTGGAATATCCGGAAGCGTCATTGAAAGAATTAGGCGAATATCATCAGCCACCCATTAGTAAATCAGCAGTGAATCATCGTTTACGATTAATTCGCCAATATGGGAAAAAAATTACCAATGAAGAAGGAATTTAATTATCCTACGCGAATAATGTTAAAAGTGTGGGACACAATTATTGTTACTGGGACAAAATTCAACCAACCGATCTGGAAGTAATCATGGAAGAAGCTCTATATGGATAAATTAATCTCGATTCAAAAAAAAATAATCCCTGAATTGGCAAATTTAATTCTTTCGCGTTATCAGATTTTACGCTCAATCCATATTTTACAACCTGTTGGCCGACGTGCGCTGGCTGAACAACTGGGCTTTCAGGAACGTAAAATCCGCAATGAAGTTGACTTTTTAAAAGAACAAAAATTAATAACCTGTGCTGCATTGGGAATGCAGGTTACACCCGATGGAGAAGCCCTGCTTCTTGAAATGGAAGAATACGTCCGGGAACTTCAGGGACTTAGTCATCTCGAAGAACAGATTATTAATCTTTTTCCGATTAAAAAAGTAATTGTGGTAGCTGGGGATACCGATCAGGATGAAACAGTCAAGAAAGATTTGGCCCGGGTTACTGCTGATTATTTACGCAAAACTTTAAAAGAGGGTTCTATTTTGGCGGTTTCCGGAGGAACGACTTTGGCCGAAGTGGCCAGCGCCCTTTCTGTTACAGCAGTTAAACGTAATATTACCGTAATACCAGCACGGGGTGGCCTTGGTGAAGAGGTAGAAATTCAAGCCAATGCCATTGCCGCCAATATCGCCAAAGGTCTGGGAGCTACATACCGTCTTTTGCATGCCCCTGATGATTTACGTGCTCAAACGATGCAGTCAATACTGGGGGAACCCAAAATAAAAGAATTATTGGAGTTGCTTCGCAAGGCGGATATGGTTTTGCATGGCATTGGTTCCGCCGAGGAGATGGCAAGACGCCGGGGCATGCCCCAGGATGAAATCCTTAAACTATTGGAAAAGGGTGCTGTCGGTGAAGCTTTCGGATATTATTTCGCTACGGACGGCACAGTAGTTCATTCGACTTCAAGTGTTGGATTACAACTTCATGAATTGGATGAAATTGGCGAAGTCGTAGCGGTGGTTGGCGGCAGTAGTAAAGCGGCAGCTGTGAAAGCCGTATTAACTAACGCCGTCCGAGATACACTAATCATCGACGAAGGTGCCGCCCGTGGAGTGGTTCAAAGTTTTCAATGATTGAAATCATTACGCAAATCTTGTGACGCTTTGATCATAACCGGTTCGTCCGGTAAACGGCACCTGGTGCACACGCATGCGCGTGTGCGAGGGTGTTGCTGTTAGGGTAATTGTTTTTACCAGGGCAGATGTTTACCGTCTTTTATAAATAATTTTAATGGAGGTATGTGTTATGGCTGTAAAAGTAGGAATTAACGGTTTTGGCAGAATTGGTAGACTTGTGTTCAGCGCACTTGTCGGCAAAGGGCTTTTAGGAAAGGATATTGATGTTGTTGCAGTCGTTGATGTCAGTACTGATGCTAAATACTTTGCATACCAACTGAAGTATGATTCCGTACATGGCAAATTTGACGGTGAATTAGCAACCGCCAAGAGCAAACCGGATGTAGAGGCTGATGATATCCTGATTGTAAACGGTCACAAAATTCAATGCGTTATGGCAACCAAAGATCCCAGCCAATTACCTTGGAAAGACCTTGGTGTTGACTACGTTATCGAATCCACCGGCTTGTTTACCGATTCTGAAAAGGCTAAAGGCCATTTGGCAGCAGGCGCTAAAAAAGTCGTCATCTCCGCTCCCGGTAAAGGCGATGTCAAAACAATCGTTATGGGTGTTAATGAGCAAGAGTATGATAAAACCAAACACGATATCGTTTCCAATGCTTCTTGCACCACCAACTGTTTAGCTCCTTTGGTTCATGTGATCTTAAAAGAAGGTATCGGTATTGAGACCGGTTTGATGACCACTATTCACTCCTATACCGCCACTCAAAAGACGGTTGACGGTCCTTCCAAAAAGGACTGGCGTGGTGGCCGTGCTGCGGCAATCAATATCATTCCTTCCACCACCGGTGCAGCCAAGGCTGTTGGTGAAGTGTTACCTGCAACAAAAGGTAAATTAACCGGAATGTCTTTCCGGGTACCGACTCCCGATGTATCAGTCGTCGATTTAACCTTCCGCGCTACCAGAGACACCTCAATTGAAGAAATCGATTCCTTGATGAAGAAGGCAGCCGATTCCTACATGAAAGGAATTCTGGGAGTAGCTGATGAAGAAGTTGTTTCCACCGATTTTGTCCATGACAATCGTTCTTCCATTTATGATTCATTGGCCACACTTCAAAATAATCTTAAAGGTGAAAAACGCTTCTTCAAAGTTGTTTCCTGGTATGATAACGAGTGGGGTTATTCCAACCGTGTCGTTGATTTGTTAACCTATATGATCAGTAAGTAATTTTAGAAGCCAGGAGTAAGGAGCCAGGAGTCAGAAGAACTAACCATTTGATATTAGGTTGGTTTTCATTTCTGACTTCTGGATACTGGCTCCTGAATTCTGTTTTTAAATGAGAGGAGGCTGGATAAACCGATGAATAAAATGACGATTAATGATATTGATGTTAAGGGGAAACGGGTTTTAGTGCGGGTTGATTTTAATGTTCCGGTGGACGATCAAGGAAACATTACCGATGATCGACGGATTAAGGCCGCAATTCCTACCATCAAAACTTTGGCCGACCGTGGTGCCAAGGTGATTTTAGTTTCCCATTTTGGCCGTCCCAAGGGGGGCCCGGATAATAAATACCGGATGGATAACATGGCCAAACGGCTGGGCGAGTTAATGGGTAAACCTATTGTAAAAGTCAATGACTGTATTGGTGAAGAACCTAAAAAGGCAATAGCAGATTTAGCTCCTGGTGGAGTTGTATTACTTGAGAATGTACGTTTTTATAAAGAAGAAGAAGCTAATGATGAAGGTTTTGCTAAAAAACTGGCAGAACTAGCCGATGTTTATGTAAATGATGCCTTTGGCACAGCCCATCGGGCTCATGCGTCAACTGCCGGAGTTGCTAAGTTCTTAAAACCTGCAGTTTCTGGGTATTTGATGCAAAAAGAAATCGATATTATGGGCAAAGCCCTTTCCAATCCCGAAAGACCGTTCGTTGCCATACTTGGCGGCGCTAAAGTAGCTGATAAATTAGGTGTTATTAAAAATTTATTGGAAAAAGTCGACACCCTGATCATCGGTGGTGGTATGGCTTATACTTTTTTGAAAGCTCAGGGTAGTGAAATCGGTAAATCATTGCTAGATGCTGAAAAAGTAGACTTTGCCAAAGAGATGATGGCGAAGGCTAAAGCAAAAGGCGTCCAACTCTTATTACCTGTTGATACTGTAGTGACTGATGACTTCAAAAACCCGACAGTTTCCAAAACTGTTCCATCCAATCAAATTCCCGCCGAATTGCAAGGCGTTGATATCGGACCGGAAACCATTAAACTTTTCTCAAAAGCGATCGTTGATGCCAAAACCGTTGTTTGGAACGGACCGATGGGTGTTTTTGAAGTTGCTCAATTTGCCGTTGGTACCCGTTCAATTGCCGAGGCATTAACAAAGAGCAAAGGCACTTCCATAGTCGGTGGCGGCGATTCTGCAGCAGCCGTTGAACAAATGGGCTTTGCCGAGAAAGTATCTCATGTCTCCACAGGTGGCGGTGCTTCTTTGGAGTTCCTTGAGGGAATTGAATTACCGGGTATTGCCGTTTTAACCGATAAATAAGGTAGAATTGTTTCATTAGGCCCGGATATATCTATCCGGGTCTACTATTAATTTTAGAGGTGATAAAAATGCGTAAACCAATTATTGCCGGTAATTGGAAAATGAATAAAACGATTCCTGAAGCTAATACTTTAGTATCAGGCTTAGTTAGTAAACTCGCAGGTAAAAGTGATGTCGACGTCGTCTTTTGTCCGCCATTTACAGCATTAAGTACGGTGAAAGAGTTAATTAAGGGAACCCCTTATGGCCTTGGCGCTCAAGATTTATATTGGAAAGAACAAGGGGCTTTTACCGGGGAGGTATCCCCATTGATGCTAAAAGATATTGGCTGTGATTATGTAATTATCGGGCATTCGGAACGTCGCCAATATTTTGGAGAGACCGATGAAACAGTGAATCAGAAAGTTAAGGCAGCTCTAGCGGTCGGTATCAAACCCATTATTTGTGTTGGTGAATCTCTCGCCGAGCGTGAAGCCGGTGAAACCGACGCTCTCATTAAGGGACAGACTGAAAAAGCCCTCAAAGACATCGATGCTGCTGCAATTCCGACCATTGTTATCGCTTATGAGCCGATTTGGGCCATCGGTACCGGAAAATCATCCAGTGCAGCTGATGCCAATCAAGTTATCGGTTTGATCCGAAATACTGTTGCCAAACTTTATGGTAAAGCAGCAGCAGACGAAATGCGGATCCAGTATGGCGGAAGTGTAAAACCGGAAAATATTAAAGAGTATATGAGCCAACCGGAAATCGACGGTGCTTTGGTTGGTGGCGCAAGCTTAGAAGTAGACTCTTTCTTAAAATTGATTCAATATTAACACTTCGTCGAGCCAGCCAGGAAATAACCGTAAACCCGGTTTTCTGAGAATTTACTACTGACAAGGGGTGACATATCATGAGTTTCAGACCTGCTGCACTTATCATTTTAGATGGTTGGGGGCTCAACCCACGGGAAGATGGCAATGCCATTAAGCACGCCAATACCCCTTTCTTAAAAAGTTTATTTGGCAAATATCCTTCGGCAAGCCTTTTAACGTCTGGTGAAGCTGTCGGTTTACCAGAGGGCCAAATGGGCACATCCGAAGTAGGGCATTTGAATATCGGTGCCGGACGCGTTGTGTATCAAAGTCTGGTGCGGATCTCCAAAGCCTTGCGTGAAGGTGAATTTAAGAAGAACCAAGTTTTTTTGGATTTAGTTCAATATGCGGTAAATGAAAACCGTCCTCTACATTTGATGGGCTTGGTCTCACCGGGTGGTGTTCATAGTCATACTGAACATGTTTATGGTCTTCTTCAAATGGCTAAAGAACTTGGCGTTAAAGAAGTTTATATTCATGCGTTTTTGGATGGCCGGGATACTCCGCCTTCCAGTGCTAAAGAGTATTTGGAGGAATTGGAGAAAGTCTGTGAGGAAAAAGGAATTGGTAAGATTGCTACCGTAGGCGGCCGCTATTATGGTATGGATCGTGATAAAAGATGGGAACGGGTTGAAAAAGCCTATGCAGCGATGGCTTATGGCGAAGGAGAAACGGCTAATTCAGCTTTGGAGGGTGTTTCCAACTCTTATGCAAAAGAAGTTACTGATGAATTTGTTTTACCGACCGTGATTATGAAAAACGGTAAACCATTAGCACCCATCAAGGCCGGGGATCCGGTTATCTTCTTTAATTTCCGGCCTGATCGAGCCCGTGAAATTACCAGGGTTTTTGTAGACCCGAATTTTGATGGGTTTAAACGGCGGACAGGTTTTCTAAATCCTCATTTTGCTTGCATGACCCAATACGACGAGACTTTGGATGTACCATTAATATTTCCGCCTGAAGAAAAATTGCAGAATATTTTAGCAGAAGTATTGGGGAATAACGGATTGAAGCAGTTACGGATTGCCGAGACCGAAAAATACGCCCATGTGACATTCTTTTTTAATGGAGGTGTGGAACAACCATATCCATTGGAAGAGAGAATTTTGATTCCTTCTCCTAAAGTCGCTACCTATGATTTAAAACCGGAAATGAGTGCTCTTGAGGTTACTGATGCCGTACTTGCAGAAATCCAAAATGATAAGTTTGACGCTATCATTATGAATTATGCCAATTGTGATATGGTTGGGCATACTGGTATTTTCGGTGCGGCTCAAAAAGCTGTCGAAACAGTTGATGCTTGCCTTTCTAAAGTTGTACCTGCTATTTTAGCCAAAGGTGGCGCAGTAATTATTACAGCGGATCATGGTAATGCCGAGCAAATGGTTGATTATCAAACCAAAGAGCCTTTTACGGCGCACACCACATTCCCCGTTCCGGTAATTATTGCGGGGGCTGGCGAAAATATTAAGGTTCGCGATGGAATTTTGGCTGATTTGGCTCCAACCTTATTGCAGTTGCTTGATATTCCAAAGCCGCCGGAGATGACCGGAGATACCTTAATCCAAAAAGCTTAATTTATTGAGTTCGCTAATATTTTTAATATAAACGGTTATCTTAATTTGGAATGGGAAATGGATAGTAAAAAATGGGAGGGATGTCAAGGTGACATCAATTGTAGATGTTTATGCACGAGAAATACTTGATTCGCGTGGAAATCCGACAGTAGAAGTAGAGGTTGAATTGGCAGACGGCAGTACTGGACGGGCAGCAGTTCCTTCAGGAGCCTCTACCGGCGCTTTTGAAGCGGTTGAATTGCGGGATGGAGATAAAAACCGTTATTTGGGGAGAGGAGTCCAAAAAGCAGTTGATAATGTCAATGATGAAATTGCTTCTGAAGTCGTTGGACTTGACGCTCTAGACCAGGTTACCGTCGATAAGTTGATGATCGAATTGGACGGCACTCCCAACAAAGCGAAGCTGGGTGCCAATGCAATTTTGGGGGTTTCGTTAGCAGTTGCCAAAGCGGCTGCCAATAGTTTAGCCATTCCCTTATATCGCTACCTGGGTGGCGTAAATGCCAAGAACCTGCCAGTACCGATGATGAATATTTTAAACGGTGGTAAACACGCGGATAACAGCGTAGACCTGCAGGAGTTTATGATTATGCCGGTCGGGGCCGAAAGTTTTTCAGAATGTCTTCAGTGGGGCGCAGAGATCTTTCATGCATTAAAGAAAGTATTAAAAGATAAAGGCTACGGAACTGCAGTCGGAGATGAAGGCGGTTACGCCCCGAACCTAAAGAGCAATCAGGAAGCCCTTGATGTAATCATGGCCGCTATTAGTGAGGCTGGTTTCAAACCAGGTGAACAAATCATGATTGCCATGGACCCCGCTTCAACGGAGTTGTGGGATGAAGCCAAGAAAAAAGGGGAAGAGGGCAAATATTTCTTCTGGAAATCCAATATGATGAAGACTTCAGCAGAAATGGTGGAGTTTTACGCTGATCTTGCCAAAAATTATCCCATTATTTCCATCGAGGACGGAATGGCCGAAGAAGATTGGGATGGTTGGAAGATGATAACCGAGCGACTGGGAAAGACGGTACAACTTGTGGGCGATGATTTATTTGTCACCAATACAGAGCGTTTAAGTAAGGGAATTAAATTAGGAGTTGCCAATTCAATCCTCATAAAAGTAAACCAAATCGGTACCTTAACAGAAACTTTGGATGCCATTGAGATGGCAAAGCGGGCTGGTTATACCGCCATTGTATCGCACCGTTCCGGCGAAACAGAAGATACAACGATTGCTGATATTGTGGTTGCTACCAACGCCGGGCAGATTAAAACCGGGGCTCCTTCCCGCACCGACCGGGTGGCTAAATATAATCAACTGTTACGGATAGCGGATCTATTGGCAGATGAAGCCATATATCCAGGAAAGTCAGCATTTTATAATGTGAAACGTTAAAAAAACTTGTAGATTCTAACCCAATGTGCTAAAATAGATGAGTATAAATTGGGTTGGAGGTGCCATTTGTGAAATTAGTCATTCAAATTATTTTACTTGTCGTCGCTATAGCTCTTACAGCAATCATTATTTTGCAACCCAGTAAAGGTGAAGGGTTAGGAGCAATTGGTTCCGGCGGTCAGATGTTTTTCTCTAAAAATAAAGCTTTGGAAAAATTACTAGATAAAGCTACGATGTGGCTCTCAATCGTTTTTGGGTTATTACTGATTTTGGTTGAGGTATATGGCAGATTATTTTAATCAAAGGGTTTGTAACTGCACCATTTTTGATTAAAGTGGTCGAATGAACAAACTCTCGGGAATTTCTAATTGAAGGGCAAATGCCCTTTTTTTTTATCTAAAACCATGAAATTATAATAACTGAAACGAAGACAGCAGGATAATAAAGGGAAATGTCGAAGCTATAACTATAGAGGATTAGGGGGGGTTAAACTCTTGAGCTTAACGAATCGATTCCGAAGTATTAAATTTAAGTTGCTGCTTACCATTGCTATTATGATATTGTTGCTGGCAATCAGCAATTTTATCACATCCCTTGGTATACGCATTGGGGTTACTATTTTTTTGATGGTCTTATTTTTATTGATGAGTAATTTTTTACTCAATAAAATGATTTTGATCCCGTTGCGGATTTTTACCATGTTTGCGGAGAGAAGCTCTGATAAAGATCTTAGTTATAAAGTCGATTTAAATACCAATGATGAATTTGAAATTTTAGGTAATTCATTAAACTTAATGGTCCAAAATTTACGGAGTATTCTGGAAGAAAATCTGCAGTCCTCGGAACAATTGGCTTTTGCTGCTTCGGAAATGTCCTCCATGACAGAAAAGGTGGATCAAGCTGCTCAAGAGATTACCAAAACCATGGAGCAAATGTCCAAAGTAACTGAAGATCAATATGAAAATGTTCAACTTTCGGCTGCGGCATCCCAACAAATGGCTGAAACGGCCCAACAGGTGGCTGCCGAAGCTCAAAAGGCCGCCGGTCTTTCATCCCAGGTTTCGCAACGGGCCCGTAATGGTGAAGATATCATTCAGGATATTAGCTCTAAGATTTTGCAGTTGAAGGAAACCGTTGATAATTCGGCTGAGGTTGTAAGAAGACTGGGTAAAAGTTCAATCGAAATAGGAAAAATCGTTGATGTTATCCGTGGAATCTCTAGACAAACTAACTTGCTGGCATTAAACGCTGCTATTGAAGCTGCCAGAGCCGGTGAACACGGACGTGGTTTCTCGGTTGTTGCTGATGAGGTACGAGCACTAGCGGAACAATCGACCAATTCAGCAATTCAAATTGTTGCCTTAATCAATGATATTCAAACCGAAACACAAACAGCTGTTGATGCAATGGAAATCGGTACTCAAGTGGTTGACGAAGGAACCCGGTTGGCACTTTCAGCGAGAGAAGCTTTTAATGAGATTACCCAATCCGTTAATCAAACGGTGAATACCATTCATGAGATTGCAGCGGCTTCAGAAGAACAAGCGGCCAGCAGCCAGGAAATGACCGGAACCATGGGAGCCGTTGCCGCCATTGCGAAACATAATGTGAGTGGGGCTAATCTAGTGGCTGCTGCAACCAAGGAACAGCGGGTCAATATGGAGAATCTGCTAATGTCTGCCGCTCAGTTGGAACAGATGGCTGATAGCCTAACCTCAATGGTTGGACGCTTTAAGGTTAAAGCCGATTTTCAACGTTGTTGGCGGGTTAACGATTGCAACTGGGTAAATTGCCCGGCTTATCAGAGCAAAGAAGAAAAATGCTGGTTAATTCCAGATACTCTTTGCCCGGATGGCGTTCCTAATGGTTCAATTACAGATAAACGTACCATGTGCCGCAATTGTGAAGTCTTCCAAATCAATAATAAGAAAACTGCTCAAGAGGCTTAATCATAAAGGACTTAACACCGGATTAACTCCGGTGTTTTTATTTTATTCCATTTTTGTGAAATCCCGTTAATATCAAATGATCAAATAAATTGCGCTTAAATTACAAATTAGAGGTGTAATTGAAGTGGAAATCGATCGATATTGTTTTGCTTGTGGTAAGGAAAATCCAATCGGACTTAAATTAAACTTTGAATATACCCCTGAAGGAGTTCTGGCAAATTTTATGCCAGTCAGAGAATTTCAGGGTTTTGTGAACATTCTTCATGGTGGTGTTATTACAACTTTAATGGATGAAGCGATGGCACACGCCCTCATTGCAAAGGGTTATCAGGGTGTGACGGCCCGCCTGGAAGTTAAATTTCAAAAGCCGGTTACCATGAATGAAATGGTTGTGATACGTGGGAAAATCCTTTGGGAAAAGAGGAAACTAATTAAGGCTTGTAGTGAGATCAAACAAAATGGGGAAATAAAGGCTCAGGCTACAGCTGATTTTTTTGTTACCGACGTCTATTCGGAGGGGTGAACGAATCATACGTGCAAAACGCTGAAAAATAGAAATTCAATAATTGTTAAAAAATAGATTTTGCTTAGTACCAATGATTTCCTTTGGTTTTGCAACAATATCGTAACATTATGAATGTGTAAACTCAATTGCAAACCGAAAAATGCCTGTTTATAATAGATATATCCAACCAATCGTGGAGAAATGTGTGGTACATATTATCTCTACAATAAAAAATGGTTGAGGGGAGGCATAACCCGGTGTTAATTTTGGTCATTAACAGTGGTAGTTCTTCGCTAAAATACAAACTTTATCAGATGCAAACTGAAACTGTTTTAGCTGCCGGATTAGTAGAACGTATTGGCAGTAGTAATGGTAATGCTGCCATTTCCCATCAGATTCAAGATGGCGACAAAATAAAATTAGAACAGAAAATTAATAACCATAACGAAGCCTTAAAAACTGTTTTTGATTTTCTAGTAAACCCCGAAACCGGAGTTATTAAATCATTGGAAGAAATAAAGGCTGTTGGTCATCGGGTCCTGCATGGCGGAGAGATTTTTTCCAGTGCGGTGCTTGTAGGAGACAAAGAATTGGGTCAAATGGAAAGCTTGAGAGAGTTGGGCCCGTTACATATGCCTGCTAACATTATGGGCATAAGGGCTTGCCAAGATCTGATGCCGAATACTCCTCAAATTGCAGTTTTTGATACCGCTTTTCACCAGACAATGCCCCGAAGTTCTTATCTTTATGCCTTACCGTATGAATATTATGAAAAATATCAAGTGCGCCGCTATGGTTTCCATGGAACTTCCCACCGTTATGTATCCCAGCGGGCAGCTGAAATTTTAGGTAAAAATTTGGCCAAGCTCAAGATGATCACTTTGCATCTTGGCAATGGCAGCAGTTTGGCAGCAATTAAAGATGGTAAATGTTTTGACACGACAATGGGTTTTACACCGTTAGCCGGTTTGGTTATGGGTACCCGTTGCGGTGACATCGATCCTTCAATCGTACCGTTTTTACAAACGACTTTAAAATTAACCCCTGATGAAGTTAATAATTTAATCAATAAGAAAAGCGGATTTTTAGGAATGGCAGGCTTCAGCGATATGCGCGATATTCAGAAAGCCTGTGAAGATGGTAATCCAAGAGCCCAAGATGTATATAATATTTTTATGCATAGCTTAGTGAAAAATGTTGGTTCTTATTATGCAGCATTAGGTGGACTTGATGTAATGGTCTTTACTGCCGGTATCGGTGAGAATGATTCTATCGTAAGGGCTGATCTCTGTCATCAATTAGCCCACCTGGGTATTGAATTTGACGAAAAGAAAAATGACGGTGTTCGCGGCAAAGAAATCATTATTAGTAAGCCCCGTTCAAAAGTAACCGTCATGGTCGTACCGACCAACGAAGAGTTAATGATTGCCAGAGATGCCTTTGAACTGGTTCATGCTTAAGTTATATTGATTAACGCCAAAACCTCTGCCTTTTGTGAATTCATCAGGAAGGGGTTTTTTATATATAATTTTATTGTAAAATATTCAATATTTTCCAAAATTAGCAGGAAAATCACAGACTTTATGGAAACTATAAATCAGGTTCATTGGATATGAGGAAAAAAAGAATATAAATTATTCTTAAATCTTTGAGGGGGAATTCTTATGGGTAATGAGGAGAAAAACAATTGTATTTGTCCGTATCAAGAAGTTCACCAAGTCAGTGAAACCGATGTTTCTTTGGGGTTTATCGGTAGTTGTAAAAAATTACAGGGTCGCTGCGCTTATTATAACAACCCTGAAGAGTTTCAAAAGATCGGTAGTCAATATCAAAACTGTTTTATTTATAAGAATATTAATTCATGAGCAAAATATAATGATATCGTTCTCTAAGGACGGTTCTTTATTTTTATGTTCAAGCTTTTAGTAGACATTTGTTAATTGATAAAGGAGAAGTAAAACTATTTGACAATTTTACGATTCGTGCTATAATTATTTGGCAACTGTAGTGAGGTGAAAAGGGATGGCCGAGAAACAGGAGAGGAAACGGATATCGGAAAACCGACGGGCAAGGCACGAATACTTTATCGAGGAGACCTTCGAGACAGGTATTGCTTTAACCGGTACTGAGGTAAAGTCCCTTCGGATGGGTAAAGGCAACCTTCAAGACAGTTTTGCCCAAATCACCAATAATGAAGTATTGTTGCATAATTGCCATATCAGTCCTTATGATTTCGGCAATCGCTTTAACCATGAGCCGCTGCGTACCAGAAAACTTCTGATGCACAAAGCGGAAATCCGCCGTTTGTTTGCCAAGACCCGGGAAAAGGGCTTAACTTTAATTCCCTTACAAATGTACTTTAATGAAAAAGGCCGGGTTAAGGTAGAGCTGGCACTGGCAAAAGGTAAGAAACTTTACGATAAGCGGGAAGACATTGCCGAACGTGATGCAAAAAGAGATGTGGACCGGGCAATCAGAGACAGGCAGAGGAATGGGTAAACATGATTTCTGCCAGGCTTAAGTTTTAATGTTTCGTAATATAATAGATTTGGTATTTGAAAGTTTTTCTTTTACACTTTACCCTTTATAGTTTTTATGGGGGCGACCGGTTTCGACGGGGAGTGTGATGGTAAGGATAGCGGGTCGAGGTGCTGTGGCCTCGTTAAACTGCAGCAAGCACATTAAGTGCCAATAATCAAGAATTAGCTTTAGCCGCTTAATATAACGGCTCGTCCAATCCGGGCTTAACTTGGGAGGCCGGTGCGGGCGTCAAATAAACCAAGGCGCTCACCATTCAATTCTCGGAGGATGGTGCTAAGATTATCGAGATAG
>JAEZKW010000302.1 GCA_023415375.1 Bacillota bacterium | reverse complement strand
GCCCAAAAGATTCAAGTTATTAAAGTTGTCCGTGAAGCAACCGGACTCGGCCTCAAAGAAGCAAAAGATTTAGTTGATGGTGCACCGAAACCAATTAAAGAAGCTATTCCTAAGAAAGACGCTGAAGAACTCAAGAAGAAACTGGAAGATGCCGGTGCTTCTGTTGAAATTAAATAATCAATAAACTCATTTTGAAATAGAATTGATCGATGACTGGGAGACTGCCTTAAAGGGCTTTTTCGCTTAATGAAAATCCTTTTTGGCAGTCTCTTTCTCAATTATTTAATCCTCGATCTACAGGTAAAATGAAAATCTCCTGCCCTGGACCGGAAAAATCGGCCTCTTGGGTTTATTAAACCATTTTGTTGGGTTCTTAAATACTGGCAATTTCATATTTGAAGTCATTTCACACGCGCGTGAAAGTTTTTTGCTTCATTGAATCAAATTATTGAGGATGTCTTTTCACAACATTAAAAAATTTTATCCTCCAAATATTTTTTTAGTTGACAACAAATTCTTCCTGTGGTATCATTATATTCTGCTAAAGTTAGGATTACCTTCAAGTTATTATAAAATTTGAAGATTTTTTAATGGAAATTTAAGCTTGAGTATGGATGCGAGTTGATAACACGGTAAGATTTTAAAAATCTGATTATTATCAACGTTGTAAGCGAGGATAACGATGTTACCTTGCTTTTATCTGTTTATGATAAAGAAAATCGCGGGTACCAAATTCTGAAGAGGTGAGTTGTTTGGGTGAGAAAGTAAAAAGACAACGGGAAAGGGTTAGCTTCGGCAAGATTGAGGAAATCTTGGATATGCCGAATCTAATAGAAATCCAACAAAAATCATATCAATGGTTTTTGGATGAGGGTCTACGAGAAATGTTTCGGGACATCTCTCCGATTCAGGATTTTACGGGACATTTGGTTTTGGAGTTTATTGATTACGCTCTCGGAGACCCCAAATATCCAGTGGAAGAATGCAAGAAGCGGGATGTCACTTTTGCGGCTCCCCTTAGGGTGAAGGCTCGTTTAATTAATAAAGAAACCGGTGAAGTAAAAGAACAAGAAGTATTTATGGGAGATTTCCCCTTGATGACTGAAAAGGGGACCTTCATTATCAATGGCGCCGAGCGTGTTATCGTCAGCCAGTTGGTCCGTTCGCCGGGCGTGTATTTTGGACGCACCCAGGATGCAACCGGTAAGTTTTTGCATTCTGCCAGTATTATACCGAACCGCGGTGCTTGGCTGGAATTTGAATTTGACTCCAATGATGTTTTGTTTGTTAGAATTGACCGCACCAGAAAAATACCTGTCACCATTCTTTTGAAAGCTTTGGGACTGGGAAATAATTATGAGCTTACGGAGTTGTTTGACGGTAAGGAGAGTGTTAAAAATACTCTAGAAAGAGATAACACTCAAAACGAAGAAGAAGCCTTGGTTGAAATCTATAAACGGCTTCGTCCGGGTGAACCTCCAACAGTTGATAGCGCCCGTAATTTGTTTGAAACTTTGTTTTTTGATCCGAAGCGTTACGATTTGGCTTCGGTGGGTCGTTATAAATTAAATAAGAAACTGGGTCTTAACTTTCCGGCGAAAAGTACTAAGACCTCGGTTGACCAATCAGGCGTCGAAGTTCCTGGCCAGGAAGCGGTTAAGACTTTGACCAAGGATGATGTGGTCGAGGTTATTAAGTACTTATTAGGCTTATTAGACGGTGTTGGGGATGTCGACGATATCGACCATTTGGGAAACCGCCGTTTAAAATCCGTTGGTGAATTATTGCAAAATCAGTTCCGAATCGGTTTGTCCCGTATGGAGAGAGTGGTTCGTGAACGGATGACGATTCAAGATGTTGAAGTCATCACGCCTCAGGCGCTTATTAATATCCGACCGGTGGTAGCTTCGATTAAAGAGTTTTTCGGATCCAGCCAGTTATCGCAATTTATGGACCAAACCAATCCGCTTGCGGAGTTGACCCATAAACGGCGTCTCTCGGCACTTGGACCTGGCGGTCTTTCCAGGGAAAGAGCTGGATTTGAAGTGCGCGATGTTCACCATTCTCACTATGGGAGAATGTGCCCGATTGAGACTCCTGAAGGCCCTAACATCGGTTTAATTGGTTCGTTAACGACGTTTGCCCGAATCAATGAGTTCGGTTTCATTGAAACTCCTTACCGTAAGGTTATCGATGGGAAAGTTAGCAATGATATTTCGTACTTTACGGCTGATGAGGAAGATAATTATATCGTTGCTCAAGCCAATGAGCCTTTTGATCCTGAGACCCGTAAATTTATCCATACGAGGGTTTCGGTTAGACATAGGGAAGATATTCTGGAAGTACCAAGTAGTCAAGTGCAATTGATGGACGTTTCACCGAAGCAACTCGTGAGTATTGCGACGGCCCTAATTCCGTTCTTGGAAAACGACGATGCCAATCGGGCTCTCATGGGCTCTAACATGCAACGGCAAGCGGTTCCGCTACTCAAAACACAAGCGCCTCTCGTTGGAACGGGAATGGAATATAAAGCAGCAGTTGACTCTGGAGTCGTTGCGGTTGCTAAGCATAGTGGAGTAATTAAAAAAGTTACCGGTGATGAAATTATCATTCACACCGATGATAATAAACTCGATCAATACCGATTGTTGAAATTTGAACGTTCCAATCAGGGAACCTGCATTAATCAAAAGCCGGTTGTTCAGGAAGGTCAGATAGTAGGAGCAGGTGAAGTAATAGCTGACGGCCCCTCAACCGATAAGGGAGAGTTGGCTCTAGGGCGTAACGTTTTAGTTGCCTTTATGCCTTGGGAAGGTTACAACTATGAAGATGCCATTTTGCTTAGTGAAAAATTAGTAATGGAGGATGTATTCACTTCCATTCATATTGAAGAATACGAAGCCGAAGCTAGAGATACGAAACTCGGTGCGGAAGAAATTACCCGCGATATTCCCAATGTGGGCGAAGGCGCTTTGGATGACCTCGATGAACATGGAATTATTCGGGTTGGTGCTGAGGTAAGACCTGGAGACATCCTTGTCGGTAAGGTAACTCCTAAGGGAGAAACCGAACTGACTGCGGAAGAGCGTCTGCTTCGGGCGATTTTTGGCGAAAAAGCCCGGGAAGTGCGAGATACTTCGCTAAGAGTTCCCCATGGTGAATATGGTCGAATTATTGATGTTAAAGTGTTCTCACGGGAAAACGGTGATGAATTGGCACCGGGTGTAAACCGCTTGGTCCGTTGTTATATCGCCCAAAAACGTAAGATTTCTCAAGGTGATAAAATGGCTGGACGTCACGGAAACAAGGGAGTTATTGCCAAAATATT
The DNA here is from genome assembly GCA_023415375.1 of Bacillota bacterium. GTDB lineage: Bacteria > Bacillota > UBA4882 > UBA8346 > UBA8346 > UBA8346. The sequence goes on along the minus strand of JAEZKW010000302.1, from coordinate 8,134 downwards.
GCCGATAGAAGATATGCCGTTTTTACCGGATGGTACGCCAGTAGAAATTGTTTTGAATCCGCTGGGCGTTCCTTCGCGAATGAACATCGGGCAGGTTCTGGAAACTCACTTGGGTTGGGCTGCCAAGGCACTCGGTATTCATGTAGCAACACCAGTATTTGGTGGTGCTACTGAAGAGGATATTTTGGATTCACTTAGAAAGGCCGGCCTGCCTGAAACCGGTAAAACGGTTTTATTTGATGGCCGTTCGGGTGAACCTTTTGACAATGAAGTAACCGTCGGTATGGTTTATATGCTGAAATTATCCCACTTGGTTGACGATAAGATTCATGCTCGTTCAACTGGACCCTATTCCCTAGTAACCCAGCAGCCTCTTGGAGGTAAAGCCCAATTCGGCGGACAACGATTCGGCGAAATGGAAGTTTGGGCTTTGGAGGCCTATGGAGCGGCTTATACATTACAAGAGCTTTTAACTGTCAAATCGGACGATGTGATAGGCCGGGTCAAAACTTACGAAGCAATCGTTAAAGGAGAAAATGTTCCTGAGCCCGGCGTTCCCGAATCGTTCAAGGTTTTGATTAAAGAGTTACAGAGCTTGTGCCTTGATGTTAAAGTTCTTTCGGAGGAAGCGGAAGAGATTCAAATTAAAGAAGAAGATGATGACGTAAAAGAAATGGCCAAGGAGCTAGGCTTGGAAATTGAAGCGCCTCATGAAGCCATTTATGAAGAAGAACCTGAAGAAAATGACAGTGGTGATTCTTTTGATGAGGAAGATGAACTGATCGAAGGAACGTTTGAGGAAGATATTACTGAAGAAGGTTAATGAATGGGACAGGGGCAGGACCCTGCGAAAGTCACAGCGGTTCTGCTACCGGACACTTACGCTAAAGTATAATGAACCGACATTAGGGGGGAATCCTTTTGCTGGATGCCAACAATTTTGATGCCTTAAAAATTGGATTAGCTTCACCGGAACAAATTCGTGCTTGGTCCAGTGGAGAAGTTAAAAAACCGGAAACGATTAATTATCGTACCTTAAAACCCGAACGTGAGGGCTTATTTTGTGAGAAGATTTTTGGTCCGCAGCGAGATTGGGAGTGCCATTGCGGTAAATATAAACGTGTCCGTTATAAAGGGATTATTTGTGATCGCTGCGGTGTTGAGGTTACTCGCTCAAAGGTCCGGCGTGAACGCTTAGGACATATAGAACTTGCGGCGCCAGTTTCACATATTTGGTATTTCAAAGGGATTCCCAGCAGAATGGGTTTACTACTTGATATGTCACCCCGCCATTTGGAAAAAGTTCTTTACTTTGCATCCTATGTTGTGGTTGAAAACGGTACCACTCCTTTATTAAAAAAACAACTTCTTTCAGAAAATGAATTTCGCGAAGCACGTGAAAAATATGGCCAGGGTTTTAAAGCTCTCATGGGTGCCGAAGCTATTAAGAAACTTCTGGAAGAGATTGAATTGGATAGGTTGTCTGAAGAATTAAAAAAGGAAGTTAAGGAAGTCAGCGGTCAGCGCAGAATTAGAGCGATTCGCCGTTTAGAGGTCGTGGAATCCTTCAGAAAATCTAACAGCCGCCCTGAGTGGATGGTGATGGATGTAGTACCGGTAATTCCCCCGGAACTTCGCCCGATGGTTCAATTGGATGGAGGCCGGTTCGCCACTTCTGATTTAAATGATCTATACCGCCGGGTGATTAACAGAAATAATCGTCTTAAGCGGTTGTTAGAATTAGGAGCCCCGGATATTATCGTTCGCAATGAAAAAAGAATGCTACAGGAAGCGGTCGATGCCTTAATCGATAATGGGCGACGCGGCAGACCGGTTACCGGTCCTGGAAATCGTCCCTTAAAATCATTAAGTGATATGCTTAAAGGTAAACAAGGCCGGTTCCGCCAAAACCTCTTAGGAAAACGGGTTGACTATTCCGGACGTTCAGTTATTGTTGTTGGACCGGAACTCAGGATGCACCAGTGCGGTTTACCAAAAGACATGGCTTTGGAGCTTTTTAAACCCTTTGTAATGAAACGTTTAGTTGATAAAGGCTATGTTCACAATATTAAGAGCGCCAAAAGAATGGTGGAACGGGTTAAAGCCGAGGTTTGGGATGTCTTGGAAGAAGTGATTCATGAGCATCCAGTTATGTTGAACCGGGCACCCACTTTGCACCGCCTTGGAATTCAGGCTTTTGAGCCTGTACTGGTTGAAGGAAAGGCGATTCAAATTCATCCGTTGGTCTGTACTGCTTTTAATGCAGACTTTGATGGTGACCAAATGGCAGTCCATGTTCCTTTATCTGCTGAGGCGCAGGCGGAAGCAAGAATTTTAATGTTATCGGCTCATAATATCCTTTCTCCTGCAAGCGGAAGACCGATTGCAACTCCAACCCAGGATATGGTTTTGGGATGCTATTATCTTACCATTGCCAGGGATGGTTCTCTGGGTGAAGGGAAAGTATTTGGCAGCTCTATTGAAACGATTAATGCATATGAAGTGGGCGCCATATCGCTCCATGCTAAGATTAAGTTAAGAATTAACGGGCAGTTTATTGAAACTACACCTGGACGGGTTATCTTTAATGAGCGGGTTAAATTGGATTTGGATCCCGATCCGGTGGCTAATTTCCAAATTACTAATTGCGTGATTGATAAGACTAAACTCGGTCAATTAGTAGCCCGGTGCACCAGAAATCATTCAGTTACTAAAACTGCAGAGATTTTGGACCAAATAAAAAGGCTCGGATACCGTTTCGCAACACAATCTGGAACCACCATTGCTATTTCCGATATTAAGGTTCCACCGAAGAAAAAACAAATTCTGGAAGACGCCGAAAAACTTGTCGAACAAGTTGAAGAGCAATTCCGGCGTGGTTTGATTACCACCGATGAAAGGTATCAACGGTTTATCGATATTTGGTCCCAGGCGAAGGTTGATGTTTCGGAGGCAATGACCAGTGGCCTGGATAAACTTAGAAATCCAGTGTTTATGATGTCTATTTCCGGGGCTCGTGGTAATCCATCACAGCTAGCCCAGCTCGCTGGAATGCGCGGATTGATGTCTGATCCTTCAGGGCGTATTATCGACTTACCGATTCGGGCAAGTTTCCGTGAAGGATTGAGCGTTTTGGAATTCTTCATTTCTACTCACGGCGCTCGAAAAGGTTTGGCCGATACTGCACTTCGGACCGCAGACTCAGGATATCTAACCCGTAGGCTCGTGGACGTAGCCCAAGATGTTATCGTTCGTGAAGACGATTGCGGTACATCGGAAGGCATTAAGGTGGGCGCGTTAGTTATTGGCAATGAAGAAATTGAGAAACTTCGGGAACGGCTAATAGGAAGATTATCAACAGAAGATATTTATGATCCGAACACCAAAGAATTGATTATTAAAGCCAATCAAGAAATTAATGAGGAAGTTTCCGAAAGGATCGAGAAAGCAGGGATCAAGGAAGTAACGCTCCGTTCAGTCTTAACTTGCCGCAGCCGGTTTGGAGTTTGTATTAAATGTTATGGACGGAACCTAGCGACCGGAAAGTTGGTTGACGTTGGCGAAGCGGTCGGAATTATTGCAGCACAATCCATTGGAGAACCCGGTACGCAGCTGACGATGAGAACATTCCATACCGGAGGCGTGGCTGGTGATGATATCACTCAAGGTCTACCGAGGGTTGAGGAACTATTTGAAGCCAGGAAGCCGAAAGGTCAGGCTATTATTAATGAGCTAAACGGTGTTTGCAAAATTTCTGAAGTGAAAGGTATCCGTAGAATTACCGTTACTTCAGATAATGGTGAAGAAAAAGTTTATCCAATACCTTTTGGTCTGCGAATTCGGGTGAAAGACGGTACAATGGCTACAGCCGGTGATTTATTAACTGAAGGTTCAGCCAATCCCCATGATATATTGAAGGTCAAAGGCGTACATGGCGTTGAAATGTATCAGGTTCAAGAAGTTCAAAGTGTTTACCGTTCCCAGGGCGTTTGGATCAATGACAAACACATTGAAGTTGTCGTTCGCCAAATGTTACGGAAACGAAAAATTGAAACTTCAGGAGATACCGATTTGTTACCCGGCAGTTTGGTCGATATTTTTGAACTCGAAGATGAAAATCAAAGAGTTGAAGCCACCGGCGGTGAACCGGCAACCGCGAAAGTCGTTTTACTTGGAATAACCAAGGCTTCCCTGGCAACTGACAGTTGGTTATCGGCTGCTTCCTTCCAGGAAACAACCAGGGTATTAACGGAGGCTTCTATTAAGGGCAAAACGGATCCGCTTTTAGGATTAAAAGAAAACGTCATCATCGGAAAAGTAGTGCCGGCTGGTACTGGAATGTCCCGTTATCGGAATGTCAAAATTGAAGTTGATTAAATTACAAGCTTAAACCCAAGAATCAGGAGCCAGAATCTTTCTTGCAATTATCGCGATCAACCGTCGGCTCCTGAATTCTTTTTTGCTCTTAAGTTTTTATTCTAAACATTTGAATCTGCTCAACATTTTGTTGACACCCCGTATAATTGGTGTTAAAATATAAAAGTGTCTGATTTGGGTGTATTGGAAGTCATTGGTTCGTGTTTCGGAGGATAGCGATGGTGCAAGCCATTAAAGATGCCAGGGAAAAGATTGTGGGATTAAAACAAACTCTGCGGGCTGTCCAACAAAATCGTGTAGATACTGTATATATAGCAGAGGATGTGGAAGAACATATCATAAGGAAGATTTCCGGGCCCTGCCAAGAGAAACAAATTCCCTTAATCAAGACGAACATGACCCAAAAAGAATTAGGGCGGCTATGCCAAATTGAAGTTGGCGCTGCAATTGTAAGTATTGTGAAGTAATGCAAAATATAAATTGATTTTAGACGTTTGGAAGGAGGTGGGACATTTGCCTACAATTAACCAGTTAATTAAACAAAGTCGTGAAGCGGTTTCTAAAAAGAGCACTGCTCCGGCATTGGGATGGGCTTATAATGTTAACAAAGAGCAAATGATCAAAACTGATGGGAGTCCACAAAAGCGAGGAGTTTGCACTCGTGTATCAACGGTTACTCCTAAAAAGCCAAATTCGGCTTTACGGAAAGTTGCAAGGGTACGGTTAACGAATCGTATGGAAGTAACGGCTTATATTCCGGGTGAAGGTCATAATTTGCAAGAGCACTCGGTTGTCTTGATCAGGGGTGGGCGTGTTAAAGACCTCCCTGGCGTGCGTTATCATATTGTCAGAGGCACTTTGGATACAGCGGGAGTTCAAAACCGTAAACAGGGCCGATCCAAATATGGAGCAAAGAAGCCGAAAGCTGCCGCTACCAAAAAGAAGTAAGTAAGGGGGTATTATTGTGCCGCGTCGTGGGTCAATTAGTAAGAGAGAATTGTTACCTGATCCAATTTATGGAAGCAAACAGGTGACTCAATTTATTAACCGTATTATGCTTCAGGGTAAAAGAGGCGTTGCGGAAAACATTTTTTATAATGCCATGAGTCTTGTTGGTGAGAAATCCGGCAAAGACCCGATGGAAGTTTTCCAAACCGCAATTAAAAACGTAATGCCGGTTTTAGAAGTGAAGCCCCGCCGGGTTGGTGGAGCAACGTATCAGGTTCCTGTTGAGGTAAGAGCTGAACGCCGTTTTGCCTTGGCTATTCGCTGGCTTGTAACCTATTCTCAACAACGTCCTGAGAAAACCATGCAAGAAAAATTAGCTGGTGAATTGTTTGATGCCTCTCAAAATTTGGGATCTTCAATTAAGAAAAAAGAAGATACTCACAAAATGGCTGAAGCAAACCGAGCTTTTGCGCATTACCGCTGGTAATAACATATTGCCACGCGGTAATGTATTTGGATTGATACTGATGTCTTGATTGAGCTTCATAATTCAAAAGACTATAGTGGGGTATAAAAAGTTGGCTAGGAAATTTGATTTGAATCTGGTGAGAAATATAGGTATTATGGCCCATATTGATGCCGGTAAAACAACAACTACCGAACGTATTTTGTTTTATACCGGGAAAGTGCATCGTATGGGTGAAGTTCATGATGGCGCTGCCACTATGGACTGGATGGTTCAAGAACAAGAAAGAGGTATTACCATTACCTCTGCTGCTACCACTTGCCAATGGAAGAATCATCAAATTAACATTATCGACACACCCGGACACGTGGATTTCACTGTTGAGGTTGAACGGTCTTTGCGCGTGTTGGATGGCGCTGTCGCGGTTTTCTGTTCGGTCGGAGGCGTAGAACCTCAGTCTGAAACGGTGTGGCATCAAGCTGACAAATACGGTGTGCCGCGTATTGCTTTTATTAATAAGATGGATCGTATTGGGGCTGATTTCTTTAGGGGCCTTTCAATGATTAAGACCCGTTTGGGTGCAAATCCGGTGGCGATTCAATTACCGATTGGTTCTGAAGACAAATTCACTGGAATCATAGATTTAATTAATTCGAAAGCTATCATATATACTGATGATTTGGGTACTGAAAGCGAAGAAACGGCAATTCCTGCAGATATGGTTGGCTTAGTTGAGGAATATCGCGTGAAGATGCTGGAAACGCTGGCTGAGTTTGATGATGAACTCATGACCAAGTATCTGGAAGGCCAAGAAATTCCTGAGGAAGAAATCCGTAGAGCTATTCGGGTAGGTACTTTATCCAATAAGATGACACCGGTCATATGCGGATCGTCCTTTAAAAACAAAGGAGTACAAATGCTGCTTGATGCAGTTGTGAATTATTTGCCTTCTCCTTTGGACTTGCCGCCTGTTTCCGGGACACTTCCGGGTGAAAGCAGCGAGGCATCAAGAAAAGCGGAAGATACTGAACCTTTCTCGGCGCTGGCTTTTAAAATTATGACTGATCCCTTTGTTGGAAAACTTGCTTTCTTTAGAGTTTATTCCGGAACATTAGCAACAGGAACTTATATTTTGAATTCAACCAAAAACAAAAAAGAACGGGTTGGTCGGATACTTCGGATGCATGCGAATCACCGCGAAGATATTGATATGGTTCAAACCGGTGATATTGCCGCTATTGTAGGATTAAAAGATACAACCACTGGCGATACACTTTGCGATGAAAAGAATCCAATTCTTTTGGAATCAATGGAATTTCCTGATCCTGTTATTGATATCGCAATTGAGCCGAAGACTAAAGCTGATCAGGATAAATTAGGTCTGTCTTTAGCAAAGCTGGCAGAAGAGGATCCGACATTCAGGGTTCACACCGACACTGAAACCGGTCAAACAATTATTTCAGGCATGGGTGAACTTCACCTCGAAATCATTGTCGATCGTTTGTTAAGGGAGTTTAAAGTTGAAGCCAATGTTGGTAAGCCCCAAGTTGCTTATAGAGAAACCATTCGTCAATCCGTCAAGAGCGAAGGCAAGTTTGTTCGTCAAAGCGGAGGCCGTGGTCAATACGGTCATGTGTGGTTGGAACTATCTCCTCTGGAACCGGGCGCCGGTTTTCAATTTGAAAACAAAATTGTGGGCGGTGTTGTTCCTAAAGAATATGTTGCACCAACCGAAGCGGGTGTAAAAGAAGCTATGCTCACTGGCGTTCTCGCCGGTTACCCGATGGTTGATATCAAAGTAACTTTATTTGATGGTTCTTACCATGATGTTGACTCTTCGGAAATGGCATTTAAAATTGCCGGTTCAATGGGCTTTAAAGAAGGTGCTAAAAAAGCCTCTCCTGTATTGCTTGAACCGATTATGAAAGTTGAGATTGTAACACCGGAAGAATATATGGGTGACATTATGGGCGATTTCAGCTCCCGCCGTGGCAGAATTGAAGGAATGGACACAAGACCTGGAGTTCAAGTTATTGATGGTTTTGTTCCGCTTTCGGAGATGTTTGGGTACGCTACTGCAATCCGATCCGTCTCTCAAGGTCGTGCCACTTATGTAATGCATTTTTCTCACTATGAGGAAGTGCCGAAAAATGTTGCTGAAACCATCATCGAAAAAGTTAGTTAATTAAGCAAGATGGTTGTAGTAAAAAGTTATATTGAGATTTGAAGGAGGACGAATACAATGGCAAAGCAGAAGTATGAACGCACAAAACCACACGTAAATATCGGAACAATCGGTCACGTTGACCACGGTAAAACAACCAGCACCGCAGCAATAACCCT
>JAEZKW010000264.1 GCA_023415375.1 Bacillota bacterium | reverse complement strand
CAATCGCATTTGGTCTTACCTTCGAAGCCTTGCTGATTCCCTTTAAGTGGAATTGTGAAACAATTCCTTTAAAAAGCGCAAAGCGCTTTTAGGGATAGGGTCGGGTTTAGACCCATTTTCATCCTTTCGATTGCCCCGACAAGCCGGGGTGGGGGACTACTTAGAAATAGAGTAAAGGTCGCATGCCGTGCGAGTGCGCAGATGGGAGGAAGCTTAACAATGGTCAATGAGAATGAGATTCTAAAAAATGCATCCGTAGTAACCACCAACGCCTGTAAGCTTTGTACGCCTCTTGGAGCTTGTGTTGCCATGAAAGGAATCGAAAACGCCATAACCCTTTTGCATGGCTCACAAGGTTGTGCAACTTATATTCGGCGTTACCTAATCAGCCATTTTAGGGAACCCATTGATGTTGCTTCCTCCAATTTTACGGAAAATGCCACAATTTTTGGAGGAGGTCCGAATTTATCAACCGGATTAAGAAATGTCACCACTCAATATCACCCTTCACTTATTGGAGTCGCTACAACCTGTTTAAGCGAAACCATTGGCGAAGATGTTGAAAACCTGATCCGGAATTATCAAAAGGAAGCATCCACAGATCAACCATTAATAATCCATATGTCCACTCCAAGTTATAAAGGGACTCATATGGACGGGTTTCATGCAGTGACTCGGGCTGCAGTCGATACTTTGGCCAAGGACGGTACTCCCAAAAAACAGTTGAATATTTTGCCTGGATTTGTGTCTCCTGCTGATATTCGCTATTTGAAGGAAATATTAGCTGACTTACATTTAGAATATGTTATGTTGCCGGATTATTCCGAAACACTGGACGGCCCGACTTGGGATGACTATCAAAAAATTCCGAGTGGCGGAACAACCGTAACCGCTATACAAACTATGGGTTGTTCCCAGGCAACTATCGAATTAGGTCGGACCTTGGATCCGGAGTTAACAGCTGGGACGATATTGCGCGATCGTTTTAAAACACTTCGTTTTCAATTAGGGATACCCATTGGGGTCCATGAAACCGACCTCTTCTTTGAACTCTTAAAGACGTATACCGGAATGCCGCTTCCTACCAAATATTTGTTAGAACGCGGCCGCCTGATTGATTCATATATCGATGGTCATAAGTATGTTTTTGAAAAAAAAGCCGTCGTTTATGGAGAAGAAGATTTAGTCGTCGGACTCGTCAGTTTTTTACATGAAATTGGAATCATCCCTGTTTTATGTGCTTCCGGCGGTACAAGTGGCCGACTGGCCAAGGCTATTTATGAAGTTGCTCCCGAGTTAAAGGACAAAATCACGGTTCGTCAGGGAGTCGATTTCATGGAAATAGGCTCCGAAGCGGAAAAATTAGGAGTCGATCTCTTTATTGGCAACAGTAAGGGTTACCAAAACGCCCGAGAATTAAAGGTTCCACTGGTAAGAGTCGGGTTTCCGATTCACGATCGGATTGGCGGCGGGCGGATACTCCATTTAGGTTATCGTGGAGCTCAAGAACTTTTTGAGCGGATTGTCAACACCTTACTTGCGAGTAAACAAGATAATTCGACTGTTGGATACAGTTATATGTAGTAGAGCGTTACGTAATCAAAAATTGCCAAGATACGCTCTACTTAATTAATTCGTCACGGAAAGATTTGATAGTTAATTATATGACGAATTAATAGTTTTTCTAGTATAGTTTGCAAACTGTATTTCAATGCAAATTATAATTTCCAAAAAATGAGGATGATGGAGATGGAGCGAAATATTTTCAATCACCCCTGCTTTAATCGAGATGCACGGCATCAATTTGGACGGATTCATTTGCCGGTGGCCCCAAAATGTAACATTCAGTGCAATTACTGTAATCGCAAATACAATTGCGCCAATGAAAACAGGCCCGGAGTCACTTCAGCGACGCTTAATCCAAATCAAGCCCTGCTTTATTTGGAAAAAGTCGTCGGGCAAGATTCCCGGGTTGCAGTGGTGGGTATAGCGGGACCTGGTGATCCCTTTGCCAATCCGGTAGAAACTTTAAAAACCCTCCGTTTGGTTCACGAAAAATACCCGGATATGCTGCTTTGTGTCTCTACCAACGGACTGAATTTAAATCCCTATATCAGTGAACTGGTTAATTTGCAAGTCAGCCACGTCACGATTACGATTAATGCAATCGATCCAGTCATTGGAGCCAAAGTTTACTCCTGGGTCAGGGATGGTAAGGTGATTTACCGCGGACCGAGAGCAGCCGAAGTGATTCTGGAGAGGCAGCTGGAGGCGGTTCACTCCCTTAAACAAGCGGGTATTACTGTAAAAATTAATACTTTAGTTATCCCCGGGATAAACGAAGGGCACATTCCGGAAGTGGCGAGAAAGATGGCGGAGTTGGGTGCTGATATTATGAATTGTATCCCTTTGTTGCCGACAGAGGACACGGTTTTTCAAGATATCGAAGAACCTTCGGCAGCCATGGTTCATCAAATTCGAAGTCAAGTCAAAGAATATCTTCCCCAAATGGAACATTGTACCCGCTGTAGAGCGGATGCGGTCGGTTTATTAGGAGAATCAATGAGCGCCCAGTGTCAACAACATTTATTTGAGAGTTCTCGGTCAACAGTGGCTCCCGGTGATGATCGTCCTTATGTGGCTGTTGCCAGTATGGAAGGAGTCTTAATCAATCAACATTTGGGCGAAGCTGACCGTTTACTGATATATGAGAAAACCGACAATGAGTTCAGACTGATAGAAACCAGAGGAACTCCTAAGCCGGGAAGCGGTAAACAGCGTTGGCTGAACTTGACCCAAATTCTTCATGATTGCCGCTGCCTTTTAGTCAGCGGAATCGGCGAAAGTCCTCGAGAGATTTTGGAGCATGATGGAATCACCATTTTTGTGACTGAAGGTTTGATTGGTGAAGAGTTAAAATTGATTTTTGCCGGAAAAACACCGCATAGTGTTTGTAGCCGCAAGACCGGCTGTGGTTCCGATTGTTCGGGAGGCGGGTTGGGTTGCGGTTGAATGAAATATCTGTACAGAGCTAAAAAATATTTAAGGAGGAAAAGTTAAATGGAAAAGCCAAAACATCACATTTTTGTCTGTTCAAGTTCACGGGTTACCGGAGAGCCCAAGGGGTTTTGCAATAAGAATGCTGCTGGTTTAATTCAATATTTACAATCGGAAATTAATGATCGGGGAATGGAAAACATTCTGGTGACCAATACCGGTTGTTTAAAAGTATGTGATCGCGGACCGGCGATGGTGATTTATCCGGAAGGGTATTGGTATGGCGGTTTGAATGAAAGTGTCATTGATGAGATATTGGATGCTTTGGAAAACGGAGAGGCCGCAGAAAAATATTTACTGAAATAACGAAAAATCATGATTTTAGATCCATCGGGTTAAAAAATTACCTTAAATTGAATCAAGAGCCATTTAATTTTAAGAGTGTTGAATCTCTGGTGAAAATTTAGGTAACTGCGCGCATGCGCGTTAGGAGGCCCATATGTCAAATCCAAAAAATCATTACAATCCTTGGTTCATTGATAGTACCCTCCGAGACGGCGAACAGGCCCCGGGGGTCGTTTTTTACCGCGAGGAAAAAATCCTTATTGCCCAAATTTTGGCGGACATGGGTATTCCTGAGCTGGAAGTGGGAACTCCCGCTATGGGCCAAACCGAAATTGAGGATATCAAGGCAATTGTCAAAAAAAATTTCCCAACGCGTTTAACATGCTGGTGCCGAGCGACGACTTCCGATATTGATAAGGCCAAACAATGTGAAACCCAGGGAATTCATATTTCTTTTCCGGTATCTCAAATTCATTTAAAGGCTCTGGGTAAGGATTACGATTGGGTTTTCAACACAATGGGCCAGGTGTTACCATATGCCAAAACTCAATTTTCATTTTTATCCGTTGGCGCTCAAGATGCATCCCGGGCTGATGATAATTTTTTAAACAAATTTATTGCTTACGCAAATGATTTGGGTGTACAAAGGGTACGCATTGCGGATACTGTTGGCATTTTGACCCCACAGCAAACGTCTTTTTTGTTTAAAAGGATTCATGCGGCTTTTCCTTTAATGGATTTTGAATTTCACGGCCATAATGATCTGGGGATGGCCACGGCCAATACCGTTACTGCTTTGGAATCAGGAGCACATAGCGCCAGTGTAACTGTGAATGGATTAGGAGAACGAGCCGGAAATGCTGCCTTGGAAGAAGTGATCATGGCTTTAAGGATCACTGCAGCTAACGAATGCGGGATTAATCCCTTTAAAATCATGGAACTTTGTGAAATTGTGGCAAAGGCATCCAAACGCCCAATTCCCGAAAACAAACCGATAACCGGTAAATCGGCTTTTTTACATGAATCGGGGATTCATTGCCATGCGCTTTTAAATAATCGTCATGCTTATGAGCCATTTTCTGCCGAGCTAATTGGTAGGACCCTTCCGGAATTTATAATTGGAAAACATTCCGGAACGGCGTCCATTCAACATATCCTCAAAAAACAAGGCTGCGATATTGATCAACCTTTAGCTGCTCTTTTGCTTCAAAAATTACGGGAATTATCCAACCAAAAAAAAGGTGGATGCTCCATTGATGATTTGATGATGCTTTATGAAAATGCTACCGGAAGAGCAGTCATAGAGCATTCCGGTGCCTTATTATAATGATTTTTTTCAAATTAAATTTGGATACTTGACAAATAGGCCCAGTTAATGATACAATAATTTTCGCTGACGGGGGGGTAGCTCAGTTGGTTAGAGCGCTACGTTGACATCGTAGAGGTCATCGGTTCGATCCCGGTCCTCCCCACCATATAAAGACTTTGTTATAGCGAGGTTCCCTTAAGGGACCTCGTTATTTTTTCATTTTTTAAAAATTCTTTACGCCTGAACTGGTGATTAAGCAGTTTTGATGGAAAGAAGCAGGTTATGTTCCTTTGTTCTACAGTATACTAATAAAAGAGCGAACATATAATAGACCTAGAATGGAGGGGAATTCGATGCCAGGGATCACGATCAGCACCCTCAACTTATCAAATGAAGTTAAAGAAAGCCTTCTGCAGGAAATGAATTTTTTAAACCGGGAAGGCGTTCCTGTTGAATACGCAGAAATGCATATCGACAAATTTTATTTTTTGGATTGTTCGATAAAAGAGGATGATTCCCATATTAAAACTGCCCAGGAAAAAATTCTGCGTTTTTATTTAGCCAATATTATTACAGATCTCTTAATGAATAATATTAGCAAGGAGTTTATTCAGCGGGTGATTCGCAGTAAATACCGTTTTTTAGCACCAGGTGAATTTAAAATGGTACTTCAAAACGCCTATACTTATTTAAACAATCTTCATGAAAGTGGGGATATTGGTAAAACTTTATCCCGCCATAATCAAATTCTAACTGAGGTTAATCAATACCTGGATACCAACTCCAGTTTATACCTGGAAGGTTTTTTCCGATTCCGGCTCAAAGATTATTTTACTGAACTTGAAAAATCGGTTGAATTATCAATGGATAATTTTTTGGTTGAGCAGGAATATCACGAGTTTATAAGACTATTACAGTATTTTGTGGAAGTTCAGGAACCCCGGATTGATGAAGTTCATGTGCTTATAAAGGACAAACAAAATTTTTACTTGCTGGATGAGGAAAAACAACCTATAAATCAAGAACAGTTACAGGGAGTGCTAACAGACCTAAACCAAGACATAGATTACGATGATTTGCTACTCAGTGCCCTTATTACCATATCCCCAAGGAAACTCATTTTGCATTTGTCTGCCAAGGCTGAAATCGTTGATACTCTGATTAGCGTTTTCCAAGAAAGGGTTATTATATGTGAAGGTTGTCCTTTATGCACCGGTTCTATTTCACCTAGTTTAGCAATTGAAACCAAGAAAATATAATAGCGGTTATGAAGGCATTAGGATGAAAAGCACCCCCTAACCTGGAAGGAAAAAGATAGGGTTTAAAAATGATTTTCGTTACTATCCTATCTTTGACTTGAAAAAACATTTTTCTATGATAAAATTATAGGAAATATTTTAGACTTCCAGGGGAGTGAAATGTTGTTGAATAATCGATTTTTGGAAGAAGCTTTAACATTTGATGATGTTTTATTAGTTCCTGCTAAATCCGATGTTCTTCCGAATGAAGTCATAACGAGCACCAGACTGACTCCAAATATTACATTGAATATTCCACTAATTAGCGCTGCTATGGATACGGTGACTGAGGCGAGATTGGCAATAGCTATAGCGCGTGAAGGCGGGTTAGGAATCATCCATAAAAACATGTCCATTGAGCAACAGGCTACTGAAGTTGATAAGGTCAAACGCTCGGAACATGGGATTATTACTGACCCGGTTTTTTTGCATCCTGAGGATAAAATTTCCCAAGCTTTAAAAATAATGGAACATTACCGAATCTCGGGAGTACCGATAACTTCCGATGAAGGAAAATTAGTGGGAATCCTCACCAACCGCGATTTACGTTTTGAAACCAATTTTGACCAACCCATTAAAAATGTAATGACCAAAGATAACCTAGTAACCGCCCAAGTCGGTACCACCCACGAACAAGCGAAAGTAATTCTCCAAAAACACCGCATTGAAAAACTTCCTCTGGTTGATAAAGACAATATATTAAAAGGTTTAATCACCACCAAAGATATTCAAAAAACCCTTCAATACCCCAATTCTGCAAAAGATAGTAAAGGAAGACTTCGAGTGGGCGCTGCTGTAGGCATTAGTGGAACCGTAGAACGGGCTGGCGCTTTAATTGATGCCGGAGTTGATGTAATTGCGTTGGATTCTTCCCATGGACATAGTGTGAATGTAATACGAGCTGTGAAGGAGCTTCGTAAGAACTTTCCAAATATCGACATTATTGCCGGAAATGTGGCAACTGCCGAGGCAACTGTCGACTTGATAGAAGCTGGGGCTAATGCCATCAAAGTTGGGATCGGTCCTGGTTCAATCTGTACGACCAGAGTCGTTTCCGGTATCGGTGTACCACAGATTACCGCTGTAAATAATTGTGCCCAGGCAGCTAAAAAGTACAATATTCCAATCATTAGTGATGGCGGTATAAAATATTCCGGTGATATCACGAAGGCAATTGCCGCAGGAGCCGATACGGTAATGCTTGGTAGCCTTTTTGCCGGTACCGAAGAGTCCCCGGGTGAAATGGAGATTTACCAAGGAAGAAGCTTTAAGGTCTATCGTGGCATGGGATCAATCGCCGCTATGCGCCAAGGAAGCAAGGATCGTTATTTTCAAGAAGGTCAGCAAAAATTGGTTCCAGAAGGTATTGAAGGCCGGGTTGCCTTTAAAGGCTCTCTTTCTGAAACGGTGTTCCAATTAATCGGCGGTTTGCGCTCCGGAATGGGTTTATGCGGATGTAAAACCATTGAGGAATTAAAGACTAAGACTAAGTTTGTAAAAATAACCTCAGCGGGGCTTCGGGAGAGTCATCCCCATGATGTTCAGATCACCAAGGAAGCACCTAATTATTCAGTTGATTGATTAGAAAATGTGAGAGCTTCAAAATGCAATGGTTACAGATTTTGTGTTTTAGTATTTTAATAATATCCAGCCTTTGTACTGGAGTATTGGCAATTTATAGTTATATAGAGAGTCGTTCCTCTTCTGCCAGGATTTTTGGCATTTTATTGGCTGCGGTTACTTTATATTCAGTGGGTTATGTTTTCCAGTTAACCAGCAATACGCTGCCAGCGATGATTTTTTGGGTTAAATTCCAATATATTGGTATTTCGCTAATACCACCCTTATGGATTATTTCGATCATTCAATATATTGGGATGGATAAATGGCTAACTAAACGAACAATATTTTTGTATTTTATCATACCAGTTTTAACTTTGTTTTTTAGTTTTACCAATTTCCATCATCTTTATTATCATCGGATGACAATTAGCCTGGATGGGCCTTTTCCCAGGTTTATGACGTTTAAAGGATTGTGGTATTGGTTTTTTATTATTTATCTGGATTTTTCCTGTTTGATAGGTATTGGTTTGTTGCTGAAATTTAGTTGGGGAAAGAAGTCGTTATTTCGTCGTCAGGCCGTTATTATCGTTCTCAGTATTGTTGTTCCCTTGCTGGCACAATTAATTTATTTAACGGGAAATAGCCCCTGGTATTTAGACTTAGCACCTTTTGCCTTAACATTTACCGGAATAATGTTTGGGTTAGGTGTTTTTCGTTATCAGGTACTTAACCTGGCTCCTATCGCCAGAGATAAAATTTTTCAAAGCCTGCGGGATGGTTTATTAGTTTTAGATATTCAGGATCGAGTCGTTGATTATAATCCGGCAATGACCGAAATACTAACAGATATTCAATTAGGACGGCATATGTCCGATGTGTTGGCGGCTTATCCAGTATTGATAAATCAAATTGAAAGCCGGACCGAATACACCAAACTGCAAATACCACAACAAGATGAAACCGAATATTTTGAGTCTAGATTGGTTCCGATTTTTAATAATAACGCACGTACACACAGTATGACAGTAGGATATGTTGTTATCCTTAAAGATATTACTGATCAGGTTTTACTCCTTGATAAACTTCAGCAATTAGTTGCCATCGACGAACTCACACAAATTTATAACCGCCGTTCTTTTATGGAAAGATGCCGGGAAGAAATCAGTCGATTGGCACGATTGAAAAGCCCAGTTTCGGTTATTTTTGTTGATGTTGATCATTTCAAGGAAATCAATGATACATTTGGTCATCAAACAGGTGATCGTACCCTGCAAATCATCGCTCAAAAACTTCGCCGTGGGCTCCGGGAAGCTGATATTTTGGGACGTATTGGCGGGGAGGAATTTGCGATTTTGTTGCCGGAAACAACTGGAGAACAGGCACAGGAACTTGCTGAACGATTACGCCAAATCGTAGCGAATCCAATTTGTGTCAATGAACGAATGGTTAAGGTGACAATAAGCTTCGGAGTTACCGGTGTCCTTCAAGCAATTCAAGGGAACTTGGATTTTTTATTTAGGACGGCTGATGAAGCCCTGTACTTAGCAAAACACGACGGCCGGAATTGTGTACGGGTTATTGAAATGGTATGATATATAAAACAGAGGTGAATACATGAATTTAGCTTGCTATATTACATCTATCCGATTTATATTAGCGCCGTTGATTTTTTGGCAATTAACCCAACATTCATCCTCCTCTATCTTTTGGATGTTAATTATGTTATTTTTGGCCGGATGTACCGATTTGGCCGATGGATGGATAGCCCGATCTCTGCATCAAGTCAGTGAATTGGGGAAAGCACTTGACCCTATAGCCGATAAGCTGGTGATATTTGGGACATTACTTGGACTGACCTGGTGGGGGCTTCCAGTTTGGTTGGTCTTCATTTATTTGGCTAAAGAGGGATTTCAAGTCTTGGCGGGAATTTTCTTGTTACGGAACTGCCGTCGTTTAATACCTTCCAACTTTTGGGGAAAATCCTCCACAGTAATTTTTTTCATGGGATTTGCACTTTTTTTTCTGAAAGCTACTTTAGGAATCATATTAATTTGCCTCGCAACCGTGGATTCGATTTATGCGTTATTCACCTATTACCAAGCCTATACTCGGATGAAACAGGACGATAAATAAATCTCTTGGATATAGGAACGAAGAAAAAATAAGTTTTTTTAAGGATAGAGTGGAATTATAAATATAATTATTATAGATAGAATAAATAAATAAAATTGAACTTGGATATAGAAAAAAATTTACTCTAGACTGGGAGATTAGACTTTTGCAAGCCAGAAATGCTGAATATGAGCGAACTGCTGTAAAACCAGAACAATATCCATCGAGCCATTTACCGGAAATTGCCTTTGTTGGACGTTCGAATATCGGCAAATCATCGGTTATTAATTGCTTGGTTGGTAAAAAAAACTTAGCCTATGTAGGAGCAAAGCCCGGCAAAACCCGTGGAATTAATTTCTTTAAAATTGATAAAAAATTTTATTTTGTCGATTTACCCGGATACGGCTATGCAAAGGTTTCCCTTTCCGAAAAATTATCTTGGGATGAAATGATTACTCAATATTTAGAGTCACGTGCCGAATTAAAATTGATCATTATGTTGGTGGATAGCCGTCATACACCAACCTCTCATGATCAAATGATGTTGGAGTGGCTTCAAGACCATACAATACCTTTTGTGATTGTTGCGGCTAAGACCGACAAAATACCTCGCAGTCAACTGAGAGGTAAATTGGTAGAGATAAAAAACGCATTGAATATATCCGATGAAACCGAAATTATTCCCTTCTCGACACTCACCAAACAGGGAATCGATAAACTGTGGAATCAAATCATTCCTCAGACTGAAAAATTGGTTTAATAAGATTTTATGAACAAAAAAAGGAAAAATTAATATCGATCTTGAATATGTAATACAATAATACAGAAGACAATTCTTATTGAACTAAAAAGATTTTTTAACAAAAAGGTATCATTTTTTAAAACAAAAGATTTACTGAAAGGAGTAATATTTGTATGGAAGAAACGATTAAAGAGATTGCAGAACGAATAAAGGGTTTACGGGATATCGCGGGTATCAGTGTTGAGGACATGGCTAAAACATTGAAAATTTCTAAGGAATTATATCAAGAATATGAAAGCGGCACACTTGATATTCCTGCCAGTGTACTTTATATAATCGCCCAACATTTTAATGTAGAATTAACGGCGCTACTTACCGGAGAGGAACCCCATTTGCATAGTTATGCCTTAACCCGTCAAGGGAAGGGTATTTCGGTTGAGAGACGCAAAGATTATAAATATCAAAATTTAGCCTTAAACTTTATTCATAAAAAAGCCGAACCATTTATGGTTACTGTGGATCCCGAACCCGATGAAGTTCCTGTTCATTTAAATAATCATCCGGGTCAGGAGTTTGACTATGTTCTAGAAGGTACTCTGAAAATAGTACTCGGAAAACATGAATTAATACTTAATGAAGGGGATTCCCTTTTTTACGATTCCAATATCGAACATGGAATGAAAGCAATGAACGGCAAAGCAGTAAAATTCTTGGCTATCATTTTATAACATTGCATGCATACATCATTTCTGAAAAAGAGAGGCTTACATTATGCTGGAAAAGTTCATTGATTTGAAAGATTATCATTCATTTGAGGAATTTCAGGAAAATTTTCAAGTTAAAGTCCCAGAAAATTTTAATTTTGCCTATGATGTTGTAGATGAATGGGCCACCAAGTCTCCCGATAAAATTGCCATGGTCTGGTGTGATGAAAAAGGGGCTGAGGCTACTTTCACCTTTGGTCAAATGAAATATTACAGTGATAAAGCAGCCAACTTTTTTAAATCCCTAGGGATTCAAAAGGGTGATCCGGTGATGTTGATTCTAAGACGGCGCTATGAATTTTGGTTTTCCATTATCGCATTGCATAAAATCGGCGCTATTTGTATCCCGGCAACCCATTTATTGAAGAAAAAAGATTTGGTTTATCGGAATACTGCAGCACAAGTAAAGATGGTGGTTGCCGTTGCCGGGGATGAAGTCATTGAACATATTGATGAAGCTCAAAGTGAATCCCCATCATTGAAATATAAGGCTTTGGTAGGCGGTAACCGAGATGGCTGGTACAACTT
Source organism: Bacillota bacterium (assembly GCA_023415375.1). Taxonomy (GTDB): domain Bacteria; phylum Bacillota; class UBA4882; order UBA8346; family UBA8346; genus UBA8346. The sequence goes on along the minus strand of JAEZKW010000264.1, from coordinate 9,180 downwards.
TAGCGAAGAGTTGGAGAAGGCAAGTGAAGTTTGGACAAAACCGACCGGTGCTGCAATGACTCAAAACCATAATGTGATGTTGTTATATTTTACATCCGGGACTACCGGTTATCCCAAAATGGTAACCCATAATTTTCTCTATCCGCTTGGACACATTTTAACTGCAAAATACTGGCAATGTGTAGAAGAGGACAAGCTCCATTTAACCGTTTCCGAAACCGGATGGGCCAAATCAGTTTGGGGCAAGCTATATGGCCAATGGTTAGCGGGAGCTGTCGTCTTTGTGTATGATTTTGATAAATTCGTACCCAAAGATCTCTTGCATATGATAGCCAAGTATAAAGTTTCAACATTTTGCGCACCCCCCACGATTTACCGTTATCTGATTAAAGAGGATTTTACCAAATATGATTTAAGCAATTTAAAATATTGTGCTGTTGCCGGTGAACCTTTAAATCCGGAAGTTTATAATAAATTCTTAAGTTTAACAGGGATCCGTTTACGGGAAGCATACGGTCAAACCGAACTTACAGTTACACTTGCCACCTATCCTTGGATAGAACCCAAACCGGGCTCTATGGGAAAACCATCACCTGGTTATGAAATCGATATCGTCGATATTTACGATGAAAAGGGCCGTTCCTGTGAAGTCGGAGAAATTGGGGAGATTGTGGTAAAGACTGATAAGAAAGTCCCAGTGGGTTTGTTTGAGGGGTATTATCGAGATCCCGAGTTAACAAAGAGTGTTTGGCATGATGGAATGTATCATACCGGTGATACCGCCTGGCGTGATGAAGACGGCTATTTCTGGTTTGTCGGCCGTACTGATGACGTCATTAAGAGCTCCGGTTATCGGATTGGACCATTTGAGGTAGAAAGCGCCCTTTTGGAACATCCTGCAGTTTTAGAGTGTGCTGTTACCGCTGTACCGGATGAGGTCAGAGGGCAGGTCGTGAAAGCCACGATTGTATTAACCAAAAATTATACAGCCAGCGATGCTCTGGTTAAAGAGTTGCAGGAACATGTCAAAAATGTCACTGCGCCTTATAAATACCCGAGGATCGTTGAATTTGTCACTGAACTTCCGAAGACTATCAGCGGGAAGATTCGCAGAGTGGAAATCCGCGAGAAGGATCATATCGAATAATACAATGTGAAATCTTTGAATAGAGCATCTGTTCATAAAGATGTCGTTAAAATAAACTGTTGGTTTTTATCAACAGTTTATTTTCATTTTATAAACTTGGATCACTAAAAGTAGAAGGAACAAATAAAAGTCTGTTATAATTTGGTTTGTACAAAATCCCAGGAAAAACTCTGTATGAAAAAATAATTCCTGCAGGCATAATAACCTTATTAAAAAGTAGGAGGTAATTTATGCTGCGTTTGTTGTTGCTGCTCATCGCTTCAATAGGCCCTGGCCTTTTATGGTTATGGTACTTTTATAAGCAGGATCGTTATGAACCGGAACCCTTAAAATTAGTTTTTAAAATTTTTTTAGCCGGGTTGATATTGGTCGTGCCGGCCGGATTATTGGAACAATTGTGGCGCGGTCAGATTTTATCAGCGGTACGTACCGGTAATTGGCCGTCTTTTTTAGTGATGGCCTTTTTAGTAATCGCTCTGATCGAAGAAAGTCTTAAAACGGGTTTTTTATGGTGGCTCATTGGTAACAACCAGGAGTTGGATGAGCCGGCGGATGGAATTATCTACGGGATTACTTTAGGGCTCGGTTTTGCGTCTTTGGAAAACTTATTATGGGCAAGTGCGTTTGGGTTTGGAGTTGCTGCACTTAGAGCCGTAATTACAACTTTGGCACACGCTACGTTTACCGGTTGGATGGGGTATTATATAACTCAATATAAATTTCGAACCCACATTTTTTCAACTTTAATGGTTGGTTTTATTTTAGCATGGGCCAGTCATGGCTTTTATGACTTTTTACTATTTTTACGAAGGCCAGCCGCTTCTTTATTAGCTTTTTTGTTGATTGCCGGTTTATTGTTACGATTATATCAGTTTCTTCAAAAAGAAGTTACTCATTCACCTTTTAGAAATAAATGAGTTGGTATTAAAAAATATAGAATTCAGAATTCAGAAGCCAGAAAAATGACTACATTTTGAAGGAGTATCGGCGTGGCTGACCAAAGCGAGCCAACACAGTGCAGGGGCTATCCCAAAAGTAAATTTTAAACTATTTTTTATAGACAGCCTTGGGAATTAACGCCGATATGGTCATTTGATCTAAAATTCTTGTTGAATATATTTCTAGATAGGATTTTTGCCATGGATAAACAATCAGCCAATGATTAATAACAAATTATTAATAACTGTACCCAAAAAACCAATAACGAATAACTTTTAGTATTGATCTCTAGCTGCTCTTCAGGTATACTTTTAAAGGATATACCGGAAGGAGGCGCTCATTTATGTCTGGTCATTCCAAATGGGCAACAATTAAGCGAAAAAAAGAACTAACAGATTCTAAACGGGCTAATTCGTTTACAAAAGTCACCCGCGAAATTATTGTAGCGACTAAAGCCGGAGGTAGTGGCGATCCGGAACATAATTTTCGATTACGTTTGGCGGTATTAAAGGCAAAGTCTAATAATATGCCGAATGATAATATACAGCGGGCAATTAAACGAGGATTGGGTGAAGGCGATGATGCAGCCCAATTTGAAGAAGTGTTTTATGAAGGATACGGCCCTGGAGGCGTCGCAATTTTGGTCCAAGGGTTAACGGATAATCGTAATCGCACCGCCGGTGATATGCGTTATATTTTTTCCCGAAACAACGGAAATCTCGGTGAAGCGGGTTGTGTCGGCTGGATATTCTCTTCGAAGGGACTAATCTCGCTGGAAGTCGAAGCTTCAGGCAAAAGTGAAGAAGAAATGTTCGAGATGGCGATTGAAGCCGGAGCCGAAGATCTTAAAACTGTGGATGAATTATATGAAGTTTATACCGAACCAGGCAGTTTGGAAGCGGTCCGTAAATATTTTGAAGCAAAAAAAATCCCTCTTAAATCCGTGGAACTAACGATGGTTCCTCAAAATACCGTCGAAATCAGCGGCGAGCAGGCGGATCAGCTTTTAAAATTAGTGGATGCCTTAGAAGATAATGATGATGTTCAGAATGTGTATGGTAATTTTGAACTCCAGGATTCGGAAAATTGATTTGGGTTTTATAACCGTTAATCACATGTGCCACTCATAAAAACTCCCGCTGGGAGTTTTTATTTACTTTGGGGGGGATCTCGATGAGTCAAATCTTTTATGATATTAGCCAAACGCTAACTTCTGATATTATTGTCTATCCGGGAGATCCGGCAGTCAAAATTGAACAAACCATGAGTATTGCGGGTGGGGATATTGTTAACCTTTCCAATGTTTCGATGGGAAATCATACCGGTACCCATATTGATGCTCCCAAACATTTTTATGACCAGGGATTAACGATTCCTGAAATACCATTTGATTACCTGATTGGAAGGGCCAAGGTGTTTGAGTTTATGTCGGAGCCTGCTATTGGAAAAAATCATCTACAATCATGCAATATCAATCAAGGGGATAGGGTTTTACTGAAAACAAAAAACTCCGCCCTTTTGACAAGAACAGAGTTTGAGCCGTCTTTTACATATTTAATGCCGGAAGCCGCTGAATATTTAGCTGATATTGGGATCCGGACCTTGGGAATTGATTATTTGACGATTGATTCATATGGAAGTAAGGATTTTAAAGCCCATTATATCCTATTGGGAAAAGAAATTATAATCATTGAGGGAATCAACCTTTCAGCAGTTAAGCCCGGAGAATATCATATGGTAGCACTGCCTTTAAAAATTCAAGATGGAAACGGCAGTCCGGCCCGAGTGGTGTTGTATCGTGAGGAATAACCTTAACAGCTATCGGCTATTAGCTAACGGGCTAATCGCTATCAGCTAATGGCCAACAGCCAAAAGCCAAAAGCATCATCCAGAAAGATGTTTATCTTCCCTTTCGTAATTTTGCCACAAAAAAACCTTCCAAGAACTGAGTTGGGTAAAGCCGCAAATATTTTTTACTGTAAGGCTTTGAAAAATCTCCTGCCGCTATTCCAGGCCCTGCACCGGGTATTGAATGGTATTCCCCAATAGGTTCGACATTCAACTCGGCGCCGTATTTTTCCAAAGCCCAGTCCAGGACTGCTTCATTTTCGCTAATTGATAAGGTACAGGTTGAATAAATGAGGGTACCTCCGGGTTTTAAGGCCCATAGAGCCGTTCTTAGCAATTTTTTTTGTTCCCCGGCCAATTCCCGAACTTTTTTAGGATTCCAGAAACGATAAGTTTTTGGATCGCAGGCTAAGAACAAACCTTCTCCACTACAAGGCGCATCAAGTAAAACCGCATCGAAATATTCATGATAGTTTTCTTCGAGCCTTTTACCGTCCCCGTGCCGGATCTGAATAATGGTTGCGCCTTGTTTATCAATATTATATTTCAGCCTTTCTACCCTTAATTCATTAATTTCATTGGCTAAAATAAACCCTTGGTTATTCATTAAGGCTGCCAATTGGGTGCTTTTACTGCCTGGGGCAGCCGTAAGGTCTAAAACTTTCTCACCTGGTTTTGGGTTAAGGACCAAAGGCGGAAGCATGCTGGAGAGACTCTGCAAATAAATTTGGCCTTCTTGATATAAAGGGTGCTTTTCCAACTGGTTTTCACGGGTGTTTTTTAAAATCAAAGCATCGTTATACCAAAGCACTCTATCAAATTTAATATTATCTTTCTGGAAGACTCTCATGACCTCTCGGACATTGGTTTTCAAGGTATTAACCCGCAAAGTTACCGGACGTTCGGTCATCATCCCGCTGAAAATTTTTTCTGCCTGTGAGGGTTGGTAATCATGTTGAATCCGCTCAATGAATTCAGGAGGGAGTTTTTGAAACAATTGACGAAATGATTTCATAAAGACCTCAATTATGAATGGGTATACGCGTGTTGATTGTCTTAATGGTCTTGCCGATTTAATTCGGCAAAACGCGACTGTTCCTTTTAAGACAACGCCTTATGGAGTTAAGAATTAATAAAATCTAAAATGCTAAGAATGTGTGATTATTATACACCATTATTTGCTAGGATGCGATGGTTTATGAAAGCAATTCTTATCAAATAAAAATTATCGAATTGAAGCATAGGATAGCATAACTTTCCAACTCCTTCGTTTTTAGAGTATAAAGGGGAAATTATTGTTTTCCAGGTCGGTCAGGGCAGGAAATAAAGTCACTGATGTAGAATATTTTTTGAAAAAATTACAATTTGAAATAATAATTTTAAAAACAGGCATCTGAAGCCATCACTTAATAACCAAAAGTAAATTGGTAAGAGTAAACCTGGAACAAAATTTTTTTTAACCCTAATGATAAAGGTGTGTTTCTAGTGATTTTATCCGGCCTTGAAATTAAAAACAAACTCGGTAAAGAAATTATTATCGATCCTTTCGATGAGAAGCTTTTGAATCCCAATAGTTATAATTTAAGGCTTCATAGTGAATTATTAGTATATGAGGGAACACTTCTTGATATGAAGCGGCCCAATCCAACCCGAAAAATAATCATCCCCGACGATGGTTATATTTTAAGACCGGGTGAGTTGTATTTAGGGAGAACACTTGAGTATACTAGCACTGATAAATATGTACCGATGTTGGAAGGCCGTTCTTCAATCGGCCGGCTCGGTTTATTTATTCATATCACCGCGGGTTTTGGCGATGTTGGGTTCAGTGGCTACTGGACTCTAGAAATGTTTTGCATTCAGCCTGTAAAAATCTACTCGAGGGTAGAAATCTGCCAAATCTATTACCATACTCTTGAAGGAGATTTTCAAAAATATCATAGCAATAAATACCAGAATAATAATGGAATTCAACCCAGTCTGTTATATAAGGATTTTGAGGAAAAGTAGCCAGTACAGTTTTTATTATCTAGAAAATACTTTGGCTCCAAACCCAGCCATAATCTGAGGTAGTCTGTGGTCAATAATTAATTTAGCCATGAAGGCACAGAAAAAACTATTTTCACCCTTTTATGTGCCTCAGTAAAGCTGGGGTCGATAACTTCTTAGAAATGCCACCAGAAAACTGAACTTCCACTACCATATCTTATTAAGAGTCAGCCAGATCCCTTTTTATCGTCATACATCCGGGAAAGCAACCATAGGTTAATAGCATAGACCTTTAAACGCGAGTCTTTGAATAATCCTAAATATTTTTCCCAGAGTTTGGTTAAGCTACCCCTGAAAGGTGGGCTTAACTTGAAGCTATCCAAAATATCTTTGACTTGGGTCCGAATTTCCATTTTATCTCTTCTTGTTATCGTCGTCGTAATTTCGATAAGTCGGGGGCCGCTTGTTCAAAAACTGATACCGAAAGCGAGGGGTCCCGCTTTAACATCGGCAGGGCAACAATGGGATTTGGAACTCGAAAGGACCTATAATTTCTGCGGACATCATGATGTATTGAATCAATCATATCCATCATTGAAAAATTTGAAGAATGCTGTAGAAAGCAATCACAGCTTTACGGTGAAAAAAGTTAAGGAAAATCATTATGCATATGAAGTTACAGTCGAGGATTATTGCCCGAATTGCCGTACTCATCAATTTCTGGGAATCAATGGACAGGACGTGGCTGTAATCCGAGGGACACCCGATATGCCCGGCCCGGTTTTGGAAAAAGTTGAAATTAAAATGGAAAACCTGCCCCAGTTAGAATTAGAAGATCTTCGAAAGGGAATACCTTTTAAAACAAGCAATGAAAAATTGCAATTAATTGAGGGTTTAAAAGGCTTAATCACGAACTAATGGACCCGTCTTTTTTTAGACGGGCCAAAGTCCAACCACGGAATTAAAGACGGCAGCCGTGCATGCACCGAAGATAAAAGCAAAACTTCTTACTCTTATCCAGTCGACAGTGATGGGTATTGAAACAGAATAATCTGCTAACCCAATCATACTTCCCAATTTGAAGTGCAAGAAAAAACTACACTCCGGGTTGACCGCCTTAAATGCCAGTTGGAACTCTTTATTTATTATGACAGCCGAAACGTATTTTATTCTCACTCCGAAAATTTTCCATCTAAGGAGGAAATAGATAAGCAGAATCGAATAGTTAACAAATAGTTTACTGAAATATAATCAAATTGTCGAACTTAAGTGCTCGGATAATTATGAAGGAGGGTATCTATGAAGAAATTCAAAGTAGAACAAATTCGTAATTTAGTCCTATTAGGCCATGGCGGTTGCGGGAAAACAATGCTGGCCGAAGCTATGCTATTTTCGACGAAAGCAGTTGACCGTTTTGGCAAAGTGGATGATGGAACCTCAACCATGGATCATGACCCCGAAGAAATAAAAAGGAAAGTAAGTATTGCATCAGCAATCGCCCCCTTAGAATATAAAGACCATAAAGTAAATCTAATTGATACACCTGGCTTTTTTGATTTTGTGGGAGAAGTTAAAAGTGCGGTTCGGGCCGCTGACTCCGCTTGCATTGTAGTCTGCGCCGTCTCCGGAGTAGAAGTCGGCACGGAAAAGGCTTGGAATTATGCTGAAGAAGAACATTTAGCCCGGTTTATTGTAGTCAATAAAATGGATCGTGAAAATGCCAATTTTGATGGCGCCGTTAAAGCTCTTCGTGAGCAATTAGGTAACAATATTATCCCCCTTCAAATCCCCATCGGGGCTGCTGAAAAATTTCAGGGTGTGGTGGATATTTTAAAGAACCAGGCTTTTATGCTGGAGGGCGGAAAAATCGTTGAGAAACCTATTCCTTCAGAATTAACACCTGCAATTGAGGAATATAAGACCATGCTCATGGATGCTGTTGCAGAAACGGATGACGACTTGCTTTCCAAATATTTGGATGGCGAGCCGCTCACGCAGGAAGAATTACAGATTGGCGCCAGAAAAGGGACAATCAGCGGTAAATTAGTTCCGGTTCTTGCTTGTTCATCCCTAAAACAAATTGGAATTCCCAATGTTCTTGATGTGGCCGTCGAATTTTTACCATCTCCGGCCGATCGGGGTGAAGTTACTGGTATCAATCCAAATACCAAAGGGGAAGAAAAACGGAAACCCGCGGATAGCGAGCCTTTTTCCGCTCTGGTGTTTAAAACCATGGCTGACCCGTTTGTTGGTAAATTAACTCTATTTAAGGTTTTTTCCGGGGTTATCAAATCCGACTCCCAGGTTTTCAATGCCAGCAAAGGCGTTCCGGAACGGATTGGCCAGTTGTTTATGATTAAGGGTAAAACCCAGGAGCCAGTCTCGGAGTTAGGCGCCGGCGATATCGGGGCGGTGGCCAAGTTGCAGGATACTTTTACCAGCAACACTTTATGTGATAAGGATAAGCCGATTACTTTCGACCTAATCCAATTCCCCAAACCGAAGTTGTCAATGGCTGTTGAGCCAAAAGCGAAAGGGGATGAGGATAAGATTGGCACCGGCCTAGCCCGCCTTACCGAAGAAGATCCGACTTTTGAAGTCCACAAAGATAAAACCACTCATGAAATCATCGCCTCCGGTATCGGCGATCTTCATATCGAAATCATTACCAGCAAGCTCCATAAAAAATTCGGTGTTGATGTCACTCTAAAAACCCCCAAGATTAGTTATAAAGAAACCATTAAAGGTACGGTTAAGGCCGAAGGAAAACATAAGAAACAAAGTGGCGGCAGAGGCCAATATGGTCATGTTTGGTTGGAAATGAGTCCACTCCCTGCAGGGTCCGGGTTTGAGTTCGTTGATAAAATCTTTGGCGGGTCCGTGCCGCGTAACTATATACCTGCGGTCGAGAAGGGACTTCATGAGTCTTTGGAAAAAGGTGTACTGGCGGGTTATCCCGTGATTGATATCCGGGTTACACTCTATGATGGGTCTTATCATCCGGTTGATTCTTCGGAAATGGCCTTTAAAATTGCAGCTTCCCTGGGCTTTAAAAAAGGTTTTATGGACGCCAAACCCATCCTGCTGGAACCGGTGATGCGGATGGAAGTCACCATACCCGAAGAAGATATGGGAGATATTATCGGCGATCTCAATAAAAAACGGGGTAAAATTTTAGGGATGGAGCGGGAAGGCCGATCCCAGGTGGTCAAGGCTCTGGCGCCTCAGTCGGAACTGGCCAAATATGCTATTGATTT
>JAEZKW010000256.1 GCA_023415375.1 Bacillota bacterium | reverse complement strand
ATATTCCCTTCCCTAAAAAATCATTTCGCCAGATTCTCAGTGACCTTCGGCATTTCGGTAGCATGTTTTTGAACGAACAAGCTTGGAATCGCAGCATACATCGCTGTTGCTTTTACCAACTCATCTTTCCAGGTTTTCTCGTTGGGGGAATGAGCTTCTTCTTCATGGCCCGGACCAAAGCCGATGCAGGGGATGCCGTATTTGCCCATAATCGAGACCCCATTGGTGGAAAAAGTCCATTTGTCCATTAAGGGCTGGCTCTTAAAAAGTCCTTGGTAAGCCTCAGACAAGGTCTTGCATACCGGATGCTCATCCTCAATATACCAAGTTGGGAAATAGGCATCAGTCGGATAAACCAGTCCTGTATAGGAGGGTCTTTGATATTCATACATGGTCACTTCAGCTCCCACAGCCTTGACAGCTGGCAGATTTCTGATTTGTCCGAGTGCAAGTTCTTTATCCTCATTCACGGTCAGTCTCCGATCGACTGAAATCCAGCAGCTATCAGCAACCGCGCAACGGGATGGCGATGTGAAGAAAATTTCGGAAACCGTAAGACTGCCTTTACCAAGGAAGTGGTGAGTGGTAAGATTTTCATGTAATGCCCTAAGCTCCGTTAAAATGGGCGCCATTTTATAAATCGCGTTATCGCCCCGTTCCGGCGCTGAACCGTGACAGCTGACCCCCCCGGTGCTAATCTTAATCTCCATCCGGCCTCGTTGACCCCGGTAAATATTGCAGGAAGTGGGTTCGGTGATCACCACAAATTCCGGCCTGATTTTAGATTCTTGAATAATATATTGCCAGCATAAGCCATCGCAATCTTCCTCTTGAACCGACCCTACAATTAATAAAGTATAATCATCTTCCAGTTTTAAATCTTTAATGATTTTGGCCGCATAGACCATGGCTGCCATTCCGCCGGTTTGGTCACTGGCGCCGCGTCCCCCAATGATTTGCTCATCTTCAATACCTTTATAGGGATCGAACTTCCAGAGTTTTGAATTGCCAATTCCTACCGTATCGATATGGGCGTCCATAGCGATGAGGTGTTTGCCATGACCGACATAACCTAAAATGTTACCCATGGGGTCAATGGTGACTTTATCAAATCCGACTTTCTCCATCTCCGCCTTGATGCGTAGGACGACTTTCTCTTCCTGGGCGCTTTCACTGGGGATTGCAATTAAATCTCTTAAAAAACTTGAAATTTGCGGCCTGTACTTTTCCGCAGCTTTGAGAATCTCCATAAAATCAACCATTGATAGAAACCTCCATTATATTTTATAATTTAATGTTCTTTCAACTTCCTCGATATCCGGTTCAATAACCCAGGGTTTCCCCGCTGCCAAGGCCGCACTTTTAATGTCCTTCAAACCACTGCCGCTGACGATGCTGACGACTGTTTCGTTACCGGACAGCATGCCCAGTTCCTTCATTTTCACAATTCCGGCAAAACTGGTAACTCCTGCAGGTTCGCCGAAGATCCCGGTTTTTTGAGCCAACGTTTTAATAGCAGTCAATATCTCCTGATCGGTAACGTCAACCATCCAGCCACCGGACTCATGGACGGCATGAAGGGCTTTAATCCCATTCCGGGGGATTCCCACTGATATGCTATCGGCGATCGTTTGTGGCTTACGATATTCAAATTGGTAGGTTTTTTGAGCAAAGGCCCGGCTTACCGGATTTGAATCCACAGCCTGAACACCTACGATTTTCGGTACTTTATCGATCAGGCCAAGAATCTGACATTCTTTAAACCCTTTCCACACCCCGGCAATGGTGCATCCATCCCCGACCGCTACGACTGCAATGTCCGGCGCCTTCCATCCAAGTTGTTCACAAATCTCCCAAGCAACCGTCTTCTTGCCTTCCACTAAATAGGGATTAATGGCACAACTACGGTTATACCAACCAAACTCAGCCGCAGCTTTAAAACAAAGTTCAACTGCTACATCATAAGTACCTTTTACCAGGAAAACGTGGGAACCATAAATGAGTAGTTGGGTCACCTTAGCCTCGGGAGCTGTCTCCGGTACGAAAATATAGGTTTCTATGCCGGCGCTGGCCGCGAATCCGGATAAGGATGAGGCTGCATTTCCCGTGGAAGCAGCGCAGACCACTTTACGGCCTAGTTCAACCGCTTTGGCAACCCCCACTGCACTGGCCCGGTCTTTTAACGATGCTGTAGGATTACGGGAATCATCTTTGAGATAAAAACTTTTTAAGCCGGTTTCCCGGAAAAATTGATTGATTTCATATAATGGCGTCCAGCCGACCTGTAAAGGCTGAATACCTTTTGTATCTTCAATCGGAATCGCCGGAAGGTAACGCCATAGCGAGTAATTATGATTATTCCGGAAGTATTCGAAGGTCAGTTCTTTCTTAATCTGTTCATAATCCAGAACAACATCCAGGATACCGTCAATACCACAATCTTCGCAAGTATAGAGCGCCTCTCCTTCACGGTATTCCCGGCCGCATTTCACACATTTCAACTTTAATACCTTGCTCATCTAAAACTCACCACCTTAAGGTTACTTTCGTTTATAATCCCGAAATCGTTGTTCCTGTTTCGCCTTTTAACGCCTCAACGGCTTTATCCAGTGAAGTAATGATTGCCAGTTTACCAGGGATTTTCGCAAACATCATCCCAGCCTGAATTTTCGGCAACATACTGCCCGGTGCAAAATGGCCTTCAGCAATATAGCGTTCACAGTCATTCACCGTCAAATGGTCCAGTTCCCGCTGGTCCGGCCGGTGATAGTTCAATGACACTTTTTCGACTTCGGTCAAAATTAATAAGATATCCGCCCCGACTTCCTCAGCAAGTTTTTCAGCAGCCAGGTCTTTGTCAATAACGGCTGCGATTCCTTCCAAAGAACCGTCTTCTTTCTCAACAACCGGAATTCCCCCGCCGCCCACTGTAATAACAATGGTTGAGTCCCATAATTCCTTAATTGAATGAATTTCCACAATTCTCTTCGGCATCGGCGAAGCGACCACTCTACGCCATCCCCGCCCCGCATCCTCGCGCATGGTGAAATTCTTCTCCAAAGTCAGGCGACTTGCTTCTTCTTCAGTATAAAAGGACCCAATGGGCTTGGTTGGATTTAGAAATGCCGGATCATTCGGATCGACGACGACTTGAGTGATTAAAGTCACCACCGGCAAAATTCTATTTCGTTTCGCCAGTGCGTAGGTGAGCCCTTTCTGAATATGGTAACCGATATACCCTTGGGTCATGGCAATGCAAACATTTAAGGGCATGGCCGGGGTTACATTGGAAGCAGTCTCGGTTGCCAAAAGGAGCCTTCCCACCTGCGGACCATTACCATGGGCAATAGCCAGCTCATAACCAAAAATACATTTAATATCGGCGATAATTTCTGAAGTCTTTTTTACCACTTCCAATTGAGCTTCAGCAGTCGCCGGCATATGAGGCTCTTGAAGGGCATTTCCCCCCAAAGCGATAACGATCTTTTTATGAGATCCCGTGCGAATTACCTCCTATCCAAATAGTTTGAATTACATTTCGAAGATAACCGCTAAATA
>JAEZKW010000165.1 GCA_023415375.1 Bacillota bacterium | reverse complement strand
CCTGACAAGCAGCCGCCATTTGGCCCCCTGCATAATTAATCGAATTAACATCTTCTTCGAAGTAATCAAGGTAGAGAAATGGCACTCCGCCATTTTCCGGTTGTTCTTTTTCCCTGGCTGTCATCTTCGTGGAAACGTTAAGAACTCCAGCCAAATTCTCATAGGGAATCCGGTTGAAAACGTTGCTGCGATCTTCGCCCATATTAAAAACTAACATATTATAGTGTGATTGTTGCAGACCATAATAAATACCTTTGAGGATTTCATAGAAAAACGGAATAACTTCAGCATTCGGCTAAATTCGCGTAAACACGTAGGGTTTGAATTCTTAGTTGAGACACTCACCCGTTGCTGTAAACCATACTTGAGGTTCGTTTACAATTCTGACCTCTGTTACTCGCCGACTTTCTTTCAATATCGCTAAACTCTGTTCCAGTTCCAATGGTGACCAACGTAAGATTGAACGGAGTTTCCTTTCCGAGATGGCATAGGAATTTTGAATGGTCTGCCAAAGAATATTCATCTTTGCTTCACTCTTTGGCGGAAGCTTAGTGAGAATTTCTGAAGGTACCTGCCGTTCGACCAAATCCCAGGTATGTAGAGTCCAACCTTCTAAGGAACCTCCAGCTACAGTCAGGTAAAACCTAGATTGTAATTTTTCTAAAGTAGCAGTAAAACGGGTACGCTTATCACCGAAGATACTTTTGGCCATCCGCCATAATTCACGGGAATCGATGGGGCCAAAGTTGTCCACCAGATGGTATAGCTCCCGTTCAGACTTGTCCAATCTACCATTCTCATATTCATAATCGGGATCGCCCTCCGGTCCGTATACTTTTAAAAATGAAGGGTATAAATCCCAGCTGATGAAGGTACCCCGGCCGTGAATCAATTTGGAGTAGGCACATAATTTATTACCGGGAAGCGTTTCTTTCCAGGCCCAAGCCCGATCGGTAATCGCAAAGCCACCCCAGGGAGCGGCATCATCAGCCCTTGATAAACTGGGCAAAGGAATATCTTCGACTGGCATCAATAGCACAAAACCCCGCTCATTGATAAAGCGGCAGGCCTCAGCATCATTACGAATTTTTCTTCCGTCATTGAGGCGGTTCAGTTTAACTTGAGCTTCCTTGATTGCAGCAAGGGTTAAGACCGGTTCCTGTTTTACCTGCATAATAAGATACCTCAACCCAGATATTGTATAATTATAATTTATCATATCATAATTCGGCTTTCCTTACTAGGTTCATCAAAGTGTCGGAAACAACAAAAAAGAGCATTTCTGCTCTTTCAATTTGTTAGTATCAATGAGATTCAAATAAAAACATAAGATTAGCAACTACATGAGCCCGAAGTAATTGCCCCAACCTTTCCAAAAAGCATCCATAGACAATCCTTTTTGGTGAAGCAGCTTTTCAAGGGCAGCCAGATGATATTCCACTTTTAGATTTTGATCCGGGAGGGTTTTCCTGAAACTCGGCGCGTCTTTTTCCAACAAACAAAGCGGGGGATATAAAACACACCACCAGTTTTTTCCAGCCCCTTTTCCTAAAATCACCCGTAACCCTTTGTATTCTCCCGCTGGTAATACACCAAACGGGTAGACCCGTTTTGGAAAGTCAAATTTGCCAAGCCGGACTGTTACCGGAAGATGCTGCCCGTTACGGGCTAATTCCTGCTGGGCCGTTTGTTTGAGCAGTTGTAAATGACTTGATAAAATCATTTCGGCTTGTTTTGGATCTTCAACTTTAATTAATAACGGCTCCGTGACATGAATTATTCTATCCCTAACCCGAAGCTTGATAGCTTGATCCTGCGGTGAATTGCTATTGGCAATCACATGGAGACGGATTAAATTCGAACGGTTATAGGCTTCCACAATCGGATCGGTTAGCCTTGCCATAGCAGAACTAAGTCCCCCAACTACAGTAAATAATATGATAATCAACCCGGAGGTTAATAAACGGTATTTTAAAGACATTTTAATTTGTTCACCCCAATATATCGACTCACAGAGCTATTCATTACCGGCTACATAGCGTTTCATGTGTTTGAGAGCATTTTTTTCGAGCCTTGAAACTTGCGCTTGAGAGATACCGATCTCTTCTGCAACTTCCATTTGAGTCCGCCCATCAAAAAAGCGCATCTCCAAAATAAGTTTCTCTCTATCGTTTAGCTTACTCATTGCTTCTTTAATGGACAATCCTTCTAACCACTGGCCGTCAATATGACGTTCGTCACTGATTTGGTCCATTACAAAAATAGGGTCGCCGCCATCATGGTAAATCGGTTCGAACAAAGAGATGGGTTCCTGAATCGCATCAAGTGCAAAGACGACTTCTTCCCGGGGAACCTTCAATTCTTCGGCAATTTCAGCCACAGTCGGTTCTTTGGAATTTTTGCTTACCAAAGCATCCCGGACCTGAAGCGCCTTATAGGCAATATCCCGTAAAGAACGGCTTACCCTAAGCGGATTATTATCTCGTAAATAACGGCGAATCTCACCGATAATCATTGGTACTGCATATGTAGAAAATTTTACATTCTGAGACAAATCAAAGTTATCAATGGCTTTCATTAGTCCGATACAACCAACCTGAAACAAGTCATCCACAAATTCACCGCGATTATTAAAGCGTTGAATAACGCTTAAAACCAAACGAAGATTACCCTGAATCAATTCTTCCCTGGCGGAACGGTCGCCGGATTGCATTTTCTGTAATAAGTCCCGCATTTTACTACTGGATAAAACGGGAAGTTTTGCCGTATTAACCCCGCAAATTTCGACTTTATTCACCAGCATCCAGCCAATCAACTCCTACGAAACGAACTTTTGACGCGTCTATGAGTGATTATTGCCACGGATAGTATGTTTTATACCCATTTGTTAATTTCCCCAGCTAAATGC
>JAEZKW010000121.1 GCA_023415375.1 Bacillota bacterium | reverse complement strand
CTATGATTCAGCATATATTCTGTTTAAAGCGATTGCCAAGGCCGGGAAAGCGGATCCCAAAGCTATCCGTAATGCGATTGCTGCTACCAAAGGATTCTCCGGAGTAACTGGAGATATCACCTATAATGGCTCGGGTGATCCGGTGAAAGGTGCTGTCGTAATCCGTATCCAAGACGGCAAGTTCGTACTTGATAGTGCAGTAAATCCATGATTCCGGGAGAATTAAGAATGTAGAAAAGGAATTCAGAATACAGGAGTCAGGAGTTAGTGTTCAGAAATTGGACAAAAAAGAACTTATCCATTCTTGAAACAATTCTGGCTTCTGAATTCTGGCTCCTGTGTCCTGTTCTCAGCTCAGTCATTCACTTATAAAAGTCGGGGAGGAGTTTGCCCTTGGAGATTGTTATACAACAAATTTTAAACGCAGCTCAGTTAGGGGCTGTTTATGCTTTAATAGCCCTTGGTTATAGCATGGTTTATGGGATTATTCGCCTGATAAACTTTGCCCATGGCGATATTTTTATGTTGGGGGGCTTTATCGGGTTTCTTTTGGTTACCTATTTCAGTGGAATGCCATTGGTTATCATGATGCCACTGGCTATGCTGCTTACTGCCTTGGTCGGGGTCGCCATTGAAAGAGTTGCTTATCGTAAACTCCGAAAGGCCCAAAGAATGTCACTCGTTATTACAGCGCTTGGCGTTGGTTATTTTTTGGAAAATATCGTCCGGCTGGTTGTTGGACCAGAGACTCGCCAATTGCCGGCACAATTGCCGAATAATGTTTTAAAGTTGTTTAACGGTATCGTAGTTACAGAAGATAAAATCTTAATTATTGTGGTATCTTTGCTTTTGATGGGTATTTTATGGTTTGTTGTGAATAAGACGATGGTTGGTACGGCAATGCGGGCTGTTGCCGATAATCAGGATGTAGTACCCCTGATGGGTATCAATTTGAATTTGATTATTGCAATTACCTTTGCAATTGGTTCAGCCCTAGCGGCCGCTGGCGGGGTTCTTTACGGTCAGGCTTATTCCATTGATCCTTATATGGGAATCGATCTTGGGTGGAAGGCTTTTATTGCTGCTGTTATCGGTGGTATTGGTTCTATTGAGGGTGCAGTATTAGGCTCATTTCTATTAGCGGGTGTGGAAGTTTTAACTGTGGCCTATCTTTCCTCAAACCTAAAAAATGGGATTGCCTTTGGGTTATTAATCATTTTATTATTAATTTGGCCCAGCGGTATCATGGGCAAGCCAATTATAAAGAAGGTGTGACAAAATGTCTGAACCGTTATTAAAACCAAAGGCCTCATTGAAATCGCCCTTATTTAGCTTTTGGTCGGTTTCATTTGCTTTCTTAATTGTAATCATTGCAATTTATTTTCTCGGTGAATATGACTTGTTTAACCAGTATTATATTCACGTCCTTACGATTATTGGGATGAACATTATATTGGTATCAAGTTTAAATATTGTAAACGGCTATTTGGGTGAGTTTACCCTTGGGCACGCCGGTTTTATGGCGATCGGAGCTTATACGGCCTCGCTGATAGCAATTAATTTTAATTTACCGATGGTATTCCGATTAATCCTTTCCTTAAGCGGGGGCGCAATGGTCGCTGGGATCATCGGATATTTAATCGGACTGGTGACCTTCAAAACCATCGGCGATTACTTGGCTATTATCACCCTTGGTTTTAATATGATCATTGTTAATGCCATACAGAATATCGATTATGTCGGTGGTCCCCGGGGCTTAGTCGGAATACCCAAGGGAACCAATTTAATCGTTGTGGGAATCTGCGTTGTTTTGACTTATACGATTCTTCGAAATCTGGTAAATTCCAATTATGGGCGGCTTTGGGTGTCGATTCGGGAGAATACCATTGCTAGCGAACTTATGGGCGTTAGTATTAACCGGATTAAAAATATTGCCTTTACCGTTGCTGCTACTTTTGCGGGTCTGGCTGGTGGCCTATGGGCCCAGTATCAACAATTTATTACACCAAGGATGTTTGATTATATTAAAACCACCGAAATACTGGTTATGCTCTATCTAGGGGGGATGGGCAGCCTTTCCGGTTCTATTTTGGGAGCTGTCTTTTATACGCTGATGATGGAACTCCTTCGTAATGTACTCAGTATGATTTCTCCCCAATTGGCTGAGTGGCGGATGATTTTTAGCCCTTTGGTGCTGATAATCATTATGCTAACCAGGCAATACGGTTTAATGGGCAATCGCGAGTGGCGTTGGCTAAGGCGACGAGAGGAGGGACCAGTCGTTGAAACAGGTGCTTAAAGCGGAGAAACTTTCTAAGTCGTTTGGTGGTCTCACTGCAACTCTCGATTTTACATTAGAGCTTGGAGAAAGAGCGATTCAGGGGATTATTGGACCCAATGGAGCCGGAAAAACAACGGTTTTTAATTTAATCACCGGGGTTTATAAACCGGATGCCGGTAAAATGTGGCTCGAAGAAAAAGAAATTACCAGACTATCATCGGATGCGGTAGCTCGTGCCGGGATTTCCCGTACTTTTCAAAATATTCGTCTCTTCGATCAAATGTCAGTATTGGATAACATTAAAATGGCAATGCATAACCGGACCGGTTATCACCTTTGGGATGCCGTCTTTGCCTCAACGCGATTTCGGAGTCGAGAACGGCAGATCCGTCAGGAAAGTTTGGAGTATCTAAATCGGTTTGGACTGGTGGAACGCAGAAATGAACTGGCTAAAAATCTACCTTATGGTGAACAACGAAGGCTGGAAATCGCTAGAGCCCTAGCTACACAGCCAAGAGTATTGTTATTGGATGAACCGGCAGCCGGGATGAATCCAACCGAAGTGACTGAATTAATCGATTTGATTCACCGGGTTCATCAGGATTTCAATTTGTCGATTTTACTGATTGAGCATCAAATGCCGGTGGTTATGGAACTTTGCCAATATGTCCAGGTGATGGATTTTGGACGGACGATTGCAGCCGGTAAACCGGATGAAGTTACCAATAACCCGCTGGTGATCAAGGCGTATTTGGGAGAAGAGGAGGCTGCGGGATGAGTACGACAGTGCCAAGTCTCTTAGAAATTAAAAAGTTATCAGTAGCTTATGGGGCCATTAAGGCGTTGCACGGCGTTAACCTTCAAATTAACGAAGGGGAAATCGTTTCTTTACTTGGGGCGAATGGAGCCGGAAAAACCACCACCCTTCGGGCGATTTCCAGAATGCTTCCAATCACCGAAGGAGAAATCCTTTTTCAAGGAAATAACCTAAACACTCGTCTGGCACATCAGGTTGTCGCACTAGGAATCGCTCACGTACCCGAGGGACGCGGTATTTTCCCAAGCCTAACGGTACTTGAAAACTTAAAATTGGCGACCTGGACCGTAAGAAAAAAGACTTCAGGCTCTCGCCCCTTGAGTGAATTATATCGAGGAGTTTTTGAGTTATTTCCCCGGCTCTCAGAAAGGCAATCCCAAATTGCCGGAACTTTAAGCGGCGGTGAACAACAAATGCTGGCGCTCGGTCGGGCCATGATGACCAATTGCCGGGTGATGCTTTTAGATGAACCATCCATGGGCCTATCACCTATTCTTGTAAAAGAAGTATTTAAGGCCATTCAAGAGATAAATGCCAAAGGAACGACCATACTTTTGGTGGAGCAAAATGCCAATATGGCTTTAAAAATCGCTCACCGTGGTTATGTATTGGAGAACGGGCGAATTGCTCTGGAGGGCACGGCCGAAGAGTTGGCTCAAGATCCTAGGGTTAAGGAAGCTTATTTAGGTAACAAGAAGCAACATAGTCAGGTTTCGGCCGGTTCATTATAAATTATTCGCATTTATCAGTAATATTGAATGTAATAAAAAAGTGAGTTCATTTTGGAACTTACTTTTTTATTACAATCGGGCGATATATCCTTATAATATGGGACTTTGAATTTTTGGGCAGAATTTAGTGTATAGGCTTGTCTTAGGTGGGAAAAGAGGGCGGAATCTTTTCAGGAGTTTATATAGGAACCAAAAGAAGTGGATATATCTCCAAATGCTTCTTTGGAGATCGAATGTTAGAATATGATATAATTCCTATATTCATATTTACCTAAAAAGGAAGTTTTCTATGAAAAACATTGTTATTCTTGCAACCGGTGGAACGATTGCCGGAGTTTCCAGCTCGATCACTGATACAGTCAACTATCAGCCAGCCATTCTATCTATTGAAGCCATTACGAAAGACATTGCCGAGCCTTTAAGAAAAATTGCTCATATATCCAGTGAGCAGATTGCCCAGATAGATAGCGCTGAAATGACCCATCAAATCTGGCTTACTCTTGCTAATCGCATCAATACCTTACTTTCCTCGCCGGGGATCGATGGAGTGGTTGTTACCCATGGGACCGACACTTTGGAAGAAACCGCTTATTTTCTTAATTTAGTAGTGAAAAGCAATAAGCCGGTTGTTGTGGTGGGGGCGATGCGTCCGGCTTCCGCACTTAGCTCTGATGGACCAATGAATCTTTATAATGCCATCATTCTGGCGGCTAGTAGAGAAGCGCTCGGAAAAGGGGTTTTGGTAACACTGAATAACACCATCAATTCCAGCCGCGAGGTTACAAAGACTAACACTTCCCTTCAAGATAGCTTTAAAGCTCCGGAACTTGGATACCTTGGATATCTAATTGAAGGAGAGCCCCATTTTTATCGGGAACCCATTCGTAAACATACTTATATGAGTGAATTTATGATTGATGGCCTAACCGAACTTCCTCCGGTTGAAATTATTTACGGACATGTCGGTGGCCTTCCATCATTAGCGCAAGCCGCTGTAGCCGCCGGAGTAAAGGGATTGGTATACGCCGGTCTAGGAAATGGCAATATGTCCAAAATGATGAAAAATACTTTTATGGACATTCAGGGACAAGGAGTGGTTGTGGTTCGGAGCACCCGGGTAAGTAATGGTATTGTCGCCCGGAATGGGGCTATCAATGATGATTTAAGCAATTTCATTGTCTCCGATACCCTTAACCCTCAAAAAGCAAGTATTCTCCTAGCCCTGGCACTTACCAAGACGACAGATACAGCTACAATCCAACGTATGTTTTGGGAATATTAAAAAAGAGAAAAGGATCATAATTCATGGAAGTTATTTTAGAAAACAAGGGTATTGAAATTTAATGAGATCAAGGAACGAAAAGGAGTCATAAAAATGGACCCACAGTATTTTAACGCAAGATTGACCCAATTGCCCAACAGTACCAAAGGCTTATGACTCGCAAAACTGAGAAAGAAGATCTTAAAAAACCAAATAACCGCAACAGCGGAATGTTGTTCTCCATCCTGAGTTAATCAATGGGAAATGCGCGTTATACACTAGGCCCCAGGATGGTTTTATCGAAGCTGGAAAAGGCGGGGGTATCGGCTCAATGTCGTCAGGTTAAGTTGCCAATAATTGCTATTTGTTATCCGATGATTGCCAACCCGCGTGTTAAAACACACGGCTGCTATAAAGCAAATCCCATGAATGGGGTTAAAACCAAAAATCACAACCTGCCAAATTTTTTTGATCCGATTTAACCGGATGGTACTTAGCCAGCCGTGTGTGCGTGTTCAAAGAACACGATTAACCCGCGGATTGATAACGAAGCATTAGTATACATTTTCCATTTTATGTTAGCTTAACCTGATGACATTGGGTATCGTCTGGGGTTATACGGATAGCATGGAAAATGCCGAAATTGACCAAGAAGTGATTGTGGATGGCAAGGGATACCATACCATTAAAGAAGTAAAAAACGGGCAGGGACCGGCGTCCATTAAAACTCAAAAAGGATTGCTACGTATTGCCCATGGAGTGAGGAATACCACCGCGGGTTTGCGGTATGTTTTATATGCATTCTTATCTGATTTAGATCATCCAGAACGCATAACGCATCGGCCCGGAGGATATTAGGGTGAAGAACGTGTTGGCGA
>JAEZKW010000029.1 GCA_023415375.1 Bacillota bacterium | reverse complement strand
TAATTTTTATTTACCATATGCATTATTGCGCTTTAGGATTGAATCGACCAAATCCCCGATATCTTTCACAGCGTTTTTAATACCTTGCGGGTTGTCAACCAGTTTACTGTTAAGAAAAACTTCAACCAGCTTATCTGTGACTTTAGTTTGGATTTCATCGAACGCCGGCATTACCGGATCAGCATAAAACCCAACTTTCTGGGGTGGATTGATAAAGATTTGGTATTGAGGACTATCCTTTAATATAGATGTGTTATCAAAGGTCCGTTCCGGTATCCATCCGGTGAGTTCGATAAGTTTGGGCGCCGCTTCCGCGCTGGTTAAAAACTTCATAAATTCTCTGACATCTTTTGATTTGGAACCTTCCATCGACATATAAACCGACCAAGGTTGGGCCAATGTATCTTGCCGTTTCCAAGCGGGCATCGGTACAACGCCATAGTCCAATTTGGGATTTTTCGATTTGACCTCGCCAATTACCCAACTCTCGCGCATAAACATCGCAGTCGTATCCGTAACGAAAGCGTCGGAATCATGTTTAACCTGCGGGTCATCAACTTTATACTTGTACAGGCAATCAATATAGAATTGAAGCGCATCACGGCCGGCCTTATTATTAAGACCGTTTTTCCACTTACCATTCCCGGCGGGCACAATGAGATCGCCGCCGGCATTATGAAGTACAAACCGGAATTTTTCAGTTAGTCCGCTGCCACCGCCGGAAATTCTTAAACTAAGACCGCTGCGGACTACTTTGCCATTATTATCATATTTGGTGAGTTTTCGTGCCGCTTGTAACAATTCCTGAAAAGTTTTCGGAGGATTGTTCGGATCAAGCCCGGCCTCTTTAAACATGGTTTTGTTATAGAACAAAGCTGCCCGGCTACCGTTCATCAAGGGAATGCCGTATGTTTTGCCCTTAATCGTGGAATAATTTACGGCAAATTTGCTCCAAGCTCCGCTTTTCAGATAAGAATCCATGTCTTTAGGATTGGCAGGGAGCAAACCGGCATCAACCAGTTTAATTGCAATATAGGGACCGACATCAAAGACTTCAGGACCTGATCCAGTCGGAATGGATGCGGTCAGTTTTTGTTCAAACTCCCGTAAGCTGGTGCTGAGAACTTGAACGGTAACCCCCGGGTGAGTCTTACTAAATTCCGCACCCGCCCATTTATAATAAGGTTCAAGCTCCGGAAAACCCGTCCAAACGTTGATAGTAGTATTGGCTGATACTGATGCAAGTACTAATAAAAACATGGCTACCACTAAACTGACTATAAAAACCGGACGTCTCATCATTACTTCCCCCTTATACGTTATTTAACTGCACAAAAAACCAACGCTATTAATTTTGGATTCTCTCACCCCCTCATTCTCCTTAAAAATCCCTGTACAACACCAAAATGGGGGGGCTAAATCAATTCTTTTTAGTATTCCGGACGAACCGTGGGCCTCCGAATATATCAATAGCGCGATAATTGGCACTGTGTTTGCCTTCGTGGAGAACGCCCGGAGGAATGGCACATTCATCGCCCGGATTCAGTACGATTGATTTCCCGTCGACAATACCCTCATAACAACCTTCCACCACATAGCAATACTCCCAGAAATCATGTTTGTGAAGCGCCACCGTCCCCCCAGATGTATTCTCCCAAAAAACCACCTGGCAGCCGTCCTCGCCTTCAAACCAATACCCCTCCATTCCCTCGGGCGCATCTTGAACCCGATTGAGGGCATTCTTAAAAAAATCCGGAAAATGTTTCATTGTCGATTTCTCCTTTTCATTCGTGATGTAGCCATCATTGATATCCAATACGATTCCATCTCAACTCTCTTACACTAAAAATCAGATATCATCATGATTTTGCCTTAAATAGGCACCACAAGACTGTCTAATAACCAGCTGGGGTTGAAAAGTCAAATGCTTTTTCGGCAGGTTCTTGTTCTCCACTCCCTCCTCGTTCGATTTAATCTTTTCTAAAATGATGTTGCAGGCAGCTTGTCCCATTTTATAAGCCGGTTGAGACAGTGTTGTTAGCGGAACTTCCAAGTATGAAGAGAATAAAATATCATCGTACCCAATAATGGCCAGGTCCTTAGGAATTGATAAATTCATCTGATGGGCCGCAGCGTAAGCGCCAATAGCCAGAGTATCACAATAGGCCAAAATGGCGGTCGGTCGGGGTTCCATAGCCAGTATCTGCACGGTTAGTTCCTTTCCGGTTTCCGGTTTTAGATTCTTGCCGTGAAGGATGAAATTCTTATTGATTGAAATCCCGGCTTCATTCATTGCTTTTGAAAATCCGGTGTACCGATCCCAAACGCTGGTGACGCGCTGCAGTCCCAATATCATGCCAATTCTGGTATGTCCCAAATGAATCAAATGCTTAGTGGCTTCATAAGCGCCGTTAAAATTATCATTAATCACATAATCAGCATCAATGTCAGGCAAACGTCTATTTAGTAAAACAAAAGGAATATTTTGTTTTTTGAGGCCTTCGATATGTTTGAATCCCGGAAAAATTGAATTTAAAATAATTCCCGCCACCCGAATGCTTCGAAAAGTATTGACTGCTTGGATTTCAGATTCAGGATTTTCGTCCGTATTAAAAAGAATTACGGAGTACCCATGTTCTCTGGCAATATCTTCGATGCCCCTCGCTTGTCGCGCGTGAAACGGATCCTCGATATCTGAAGTTATTAACCCGATAGTCTTTGTTTTTTTAGCCGCTAAAGAGGCAGCAATACGATTGGGCGTATAATTCAACTCTTCAGCAATTTCCGTAATCCGTTTCCGAGTTTCCTCGCTGATTTCTTTCTTCCCGTTTAAAGCCCGAGAGACGGTATTGGTTGATACCCCAACCATTTTGGCAATATCTTTCATCGTTATACTCATAAAAATACCTCGAAACCAATATGTATTCGGTCACGTTAACGTTCACGTAATCGCATACATGTATTTCTCGCTTGAGGTATAAAAATCCTTTCAAAAAAATATTTTCTATGAAAATTTATTTCTGGAAATACGCTTGGGAGTCGAACACTCAAAAATCTATCACTTTTACCCTTAAAACGGGGCTAGAAGCATAATAAAAAACCGGCGCTTATCCACGCCGGATTGAAATATTACTTCATTCCCAAGTGACATATTAGTTCAGATCGATTCAAAAATGGATTCAAAACAAGCAAACCCTTGTTTTGCTGCAGTAAGCGGGTCTGGTTTCGGCAGACACTCAATCCCCAAGACTCCCTGATAATTGATATCATTCAAAACTTGGACAATTCGCTCAAAGTCCAGATGGCCCAGGCCCGGCGCCCAGCGGTTACTATCGGCCACATGGACGTGAACCAGGTAACGGGCATATTCGCGTAAGGTGTCTTCGATGGATGCTTCTTCAATATTCATATGAAAGGTGTCCAGATGCAGACCGAGACGGGGTGAAGCCATTTCTTTAATAAAAGCGACGGTCTCTTGGGCGGTATTTAAAAAATTGGTTTCATACCGGTTGATGGCCTCCAAGGTAAGATCCGTTTCATATTTTTCCGCAAATGCAAGGCATTCTTTAAAGCAGGTACGGACATGATCGATGGCAGCGGCTTTATCCTCCGGGTTTTCAGGCATTCTCCCCTTAATGGTGCCGATAATGACTTTTGCTTGCCATTCTCCGGCCAGTACGATTTGATCTTTAATCCGTTGGACGGCCCGTTCACGGATGGAGGCATCAGGGTTTGAAAAACTTAATCCTTCATCCACATAGGCCTGGCCCGTGCCGATCGTTGACACCCTCATATTGTTCCGGCGCAGCGCCTCAAAAATTTCGGAACGGTTGATTGTATTGGGATCTTGAATGTGCAATTCCGCCGCTTTAAATCCTAAGGAACCGGCGATTTGAATCTGTTGGACATAATCGCCGTTTAGAATGATGGGCGCAAATTTTGAACCATTGGCTGAAATTGTAATACTTGTCTCCATGGCAAACTCCTTTTACGTATGTTGATTCACGCTCTCATCCTTTGACGCTTCCGGTGGTCATTCCGCCCACAATATATTTTTGTAAAAACGAATAAAAGACGACGGAAGGAACGCAAGCGATCAAGGCGGCCGCCATCAGCGCCGGCCAGACCACCCGGTACTCGCCGACACTGTTGGCGATTCCCAAGGTTACGGTAACGACATTTTCCGACGAAGTTAAGCAAAGAGCCCACAATAGGTCACCCCACGCCAATAAAAAGCCGAAAATCCCCGTGGCCACCATTCCCGGAGCCGAGAGCGGCAAGATCACCCGGAAATAGGTCCATAATTTACCGCAACCGTCAACCAAAGCGGCTTCATCCAGCTCTCTAGGGATACTGTCATAGTAGCCCTTGAGCATCCAGGTGCAAAAAGGCAACGCCACGGCGATATAACCGAAAATCAGGCCCAAATGGGTATCATAGAGTCCTAAGCTATTTAAAACTTTAAAATAAGGGCCGACCAATAAAACGCCCGGGATCATCTGGGTACAGAGGATGATCACCATAAACGCTTTCCGCAACTTAAAACGGAATCGGGATATGCTATAGGCCGCCAAGCCGCCGAAGAAAGTGGCCAATACCGCTGTCGGACCGGCGGTAATCAAACTATTGCGGAAGTATAGTAAAAATGGTTTCATCTGCCACATGTACTTAAATCCGAAAATCGTCCATTGCTCAGGCAACCAAGTGGGAGGTATGGCCAGCGCCTCCTGTTCGGTTTTGAGGGCGGTCAGGATCATCCAGATTATCGGAATGATTACAAATAACGACAGTATGAAAGACATTCCGTAAACAAATCGAATATACCAGGCTTTACGGCTTTCGATGGTCTTAAACATCCAGTTACACCTGCCTAATCTTCAAGAATGCTTTTAATATAGGGAATACTAACCACTAGCATAAATAAACTCATCACAATTGCAATGGCTGAAGCATAATCAAATTGGAAGAATTGAAAATACTGCTTATACACGGTCGTCACCAAAACATCCGTCAAATTGCCGGGACCCCCGCCGGTCATGGTCATCACCAAATCAATTTGCCGAAACTCCCATACGGTGGTCAAGGCCAGCACGATTACGATTTGTTTTTTCAAATTGGGCAAGGTAAGATAGAAAAAACGCTGCCAGGCGCTGGTTCCATCAATGGAGCCGGCTTCATAAATATCATGAGGGATGGTTTGCAATCCGGTCAGCAGGATTAACATCACATAGGGGAATCCCCTCCAAATATTGGCTAAGATGATGCTTAACATGGCCGTCGTTTGGGAACTCAGCCACAAGATCGGTTTATCGATCAAACCGGTCGAAGATAAGACCGAATTGATAATCCCCGAAGTTGAGTTATACATCCAGCGCCAAGTGGCGCCAGTTACTACGCTGGGAATCATCCAGGGCAACATGAACAAAACCCGGAAAAAGGCTTTTCCGCGAATGGCCTGATTGAGAAGCAAAGCCGCGGCCAACCCGATCAGTAAATCTCCGGAAATGGATAAAGCCACAAATAAAATTGTATTTTTTAAACTTTGCCAGAATTCCGCGTCAAGAAATAAGCGTGTATAGTTGGAAAAGGTAAAGTTATAGCTGTCGAAACTAATACCGAAACTTTGTAATAAAGTTGAAAATATCGGAAACAGCAGTACAAAAAAGAGTACCAATGAAGCGGGCAAAAGCAGCAGATAGGCAAGAACGGAATCATTTAGGCGTGCTTTAATCATTTTTCCTCCTCAACAGGGGGCTGTCCCAAAAGTAAATTAACGGATAAAGAAATACAATATATTAAAATTTACATATCCGATGATGCTATATATTGTATTTCTTATTGATTAAATTGCTTTTTAGACAGCCTCCGAGGTTTCAGGTGATCTTATTTTTTATAGCGTTTAATAATCGCGTTGACTTTTGCAGTACAATCTTTCATGGCTTGTTCCGGGGTTTTTTGCCCGGTCATGGCTTCCTGGGTTGCAACGATAATCGCGTCATTGACTTCGGTCATCCCGATAAACATCGGCATTGCTTTGCCATAGGGGATCTGGGCCGAAACCGCCCCGCCGAATTTATCGCTTTTGATCAAGGGCGATTCGCCGACATCGGTTCGGGAGGAAGTGACGCCGTTATCCTTGAAGAATTTAATCTGAACATCCTTGCTGGTCAGATATTTCACAAAATCCCAGGCCTCGTTCTTCACCTTGGTGGAGCGACTGATGCCCCAAAAATCGATTTGGGCGAAAGTGGCTTTCTTTTTACCCACCGGCAACGGAGCGACCATTAATGTTTCTCTCGCTTTCAGGCTTGGATTCAAAGCATCGACAATCGGAATCGTAAACCCGGAGCCGATGACCATGCCCACTTTCTTTTGGGCAAAAAAAGTCCGGACGTCTTGAGCCGACATTTCGTTAGGCGCCGGAGGCGTCACTTGATCCTTGGTATATAATTCCACGAAATATTTAAAGGCTGCCAGGGAATCCGGGGAATCCAGGGTGCATTTAGTCATTTTGGCATTAAAAATATCCCCGCCGAAGGACCATAAAATCGGGAAATAGCGACTGATCAAGGAAGCGCTTTTATTGGCGACCATCCCGAAACCCCATTGATCCTTGCCGTTGGTCATCTTTTTAGCATATTCCCGGAACTGCTCCCAGGTTTGCGGCGGCTTATTCGGATCTAAACCGGCCGCTTTAAAGATTTCGGGGTTGTAGTAAATGACCATGGATTGGGCGGCGTCCGGGATGGCGCGGACCTGGCCATAATAACTGCCGATTTTTCTGGGTAGCGGCGCCCATTGATCCATAAAACCCTTTTTCTCTTTTTTAATGAAGGGATCTAAATCCAGTAAATAACCCTTGGCAATAAAAGGCGGTATATCCTGGATCTCGCAATGGACCACATCCGGAGCATTGAAAGCCTCGGAAGCGATGATGAATTTTTTGGCTTTATCGGCTTGGGAAACCGGTTCAAACTTGATCTCCACTTCCGGATGGGCTTTTTCATAATCCGCCGTTACTTCTTTGAGGCATTTCAACCACACATCTTCCGTCATGTGCCAATCTTGAAAACGGATCACCGTTTTAGCGGAAACACTAACGGTCGAGATCAAAACCATACTTAACAGCGCAACCAATAATATCTTTTTAAACATTTGGCTCCTCCCTTATTGCGAATTGTAAAAATTGTTCTTTCCCAGGCTCCCGGGTGTTTTGATCCAACCCTCACCTCCTTACGAGCTCAAATCAACATTTTTTAAGGAAATCCGGAATAATCATCAAAAAGTACGCACCGGATGTTGCATTTAATTTAATCATAATGTAACACAAAAGAAATACGACCCGCCAGTGCAGCAAGTCGTATTTTGGTCACAAGATAATTTTTTAAAGTATGACGGCAGTCATATTGTCGATCATTAAAGTCATCGTGCAAGTTTATACCAATCCCCGTAAAATAGCAAAACGGGTGGCTTGGGAACGATCCTTCAACTCAAGTTTTTCATAAATACTACTAATATAATTTTTTACCGTGCCTTCAGCCAGTTGAAGGCTTTTAGCAATTTGCTGGTTGTCTTCGCCCATGGCTACGTGGCGTAATACTTCAATTTCCCGCGGAGTCAAATGAGACAATATTTCATTGGGAGCAATGGTATCCACCGCCCGGTAGCGATTGACTTCTTTAACCAATTTGGCGGTAATTCGCGGTGAAATAAGCATTCCTCCCTGATGGACATGAACCAGAGCTTTCGCCAGTTCATCCGGTTGGATCTCTTTGAGTAAATATCCCGCAGCCCCATAACGCAATGCTTCGAAAACATATTCGTCATCTTCAAAGGTGGTTAACATAATCACTTTGGCGGTATAGCCTTCTTCGCGATAATGGCGGATAAATTCGACCCCGTCCATTTGCGGCATCCGCACATCCAGTAGGATTAAATTGTGGGGTTGAGTCCGGCAAATTTCCAGGGCCTCAATTCCATTGCTGGCGATGGCAACCACCTTCGCTTCAGGAATCAACAATTCAATCACGATTTTGAGATTTTCGCGAAAAAGGATTTGATCATCCACAATGATAATTTGTAATGTTTCCATGAGCCTCGCCCTCTTTTTGAAATGGCAACCAGATACACAATAGAAAACCGTTTCCCGGTCTAGAGGAAATGTTGACTTTTCCGGCTAACTCATCCACCCGTTCTTGAATGCCCAGCAATCCATAACCGCCCGAGGGAGAGTCGGTGCCGCGCCCGTTATCTTTTATGTTCAATTCCACGCCTTCGCCCACAAGATAAAAGGAAATATAAACTTCCGTTGCTTTGCCATGGCGAAAGGAATTGGTCAATCCTTCCTGAACGGCACGGTAAATTACCTTTTCCAATGGCTTACCGATATACTGCGGTACATCCCCGAAATTTAAACTGACCTCGATCCCGGTCGCTTGTTTAAACACCTTGGTGAGCCGGAGAATCGCTCCCAATCCGTTATAATCTTCATTCTCCCGGGGCCGCAAGGTATGAAGCGCCTGCCGCAAGTCCCGCAAACCATCCAGGGCCAAGTTTCTGGCTTTCTCGATTTCGGCCGGGACTTCTTGCCTGGCGGTTTGTTTTTGGACCAAAAAGGCATTCAACAAGGCGATTAAATTGGTAAAGGTATAGGCGAGGGAATCATGAATTTCCCGTGCGATCCGGGTTCTTTCCTTGAAAATCGAAGATAGCTCCGCTTCCGCCGCAACGGTTTGTAAACCGATGTTCGCTTCGGCTAAATAACGGTTCGAGATATACAATTGATCATATAATTGTTTTTGCTTAATGCGTTCGCATTGGTCCTTATGGGCAAAGTATCCGATGGCGCTTCCCAAGATACAATGGAAAGTGAGAATCAGATAGGTAAAGATCTTCGAAGATAGAGCGGGTTGATAAAAATTCCATAATACCATTTTCCGCTGCATCAGCCAAAAAAGAAAGAGGATATAGAACAAAATAATTCCAAACGCAGTCTTACTTCGAAAATAAAAATAGCCTTCAAATGCTTGAAGAAAGTATAACAGCCCCAAATTGCCGGACTTTCCGATAAAAGGCAGGGAAATCGCTAATAAAAAAAACATTCGAATGAAAAAAAGCCCTTTACGGATATTCTTCCAAGGGATGAACACCATCAAAAGGGATAGGGCCATTTGCAATAAAATGGCGATCACAAACTGTTCCGACCACTCGTTGGGAAAAATCCGCGTGAAGTTTTCCTGTTGATAGTAATAATAAATTACCATCAAGTGGACGAAAATCTGAATCATTGCTGAAATTATTTTCTTTTGCAAGTTCGTCATCATCTGTTTGGTAGTGAATTACTTTACGGTTTTTTGGAACTGCTTTTGATACGGTTATTTTCTATTTTATCATAAACTTTAACGACTGTGGCTGGTTTTTTCTGCATATTCCCTGCTCCCTGCCAACCAATAATCGTTCAA
>JAEZKW010000009.1 GCA_023415375.1 Bacillota bacterium | reverse complement strand
TTACCAGCCAATAACAGATCGTAAGCCAAAAGCTGCCAACTGATAGCTAAACTACCAAATCTGAACCCCTTCCTTTTTGATTTCTTGATAAAGGTTCTGTCCTGCCCAATTTTCCCAAGTGACTTTATCAAAAATCAACAAAGTAAAACTGGTATGAAAGTCTTGGTTGATTTGGGCTAGTAAATCCAGCATCGCTTGTTTATGTTGCGATGTCACCGGTTCAGCGGTTAAGGCAAGCAAATCGAGAACACCTTCGTTTGTCTTTTTATTTCCGTTCCCTTCCTTCACTCCCGCTCCGTAAGCGATCAACTCCTCAACCCCGAAATCAGTTATCAGATTCTTCTGAAGTTCCACCAGGGCTGATTTTTCTTCCATACTGATAAAAAGTTTTTCAATACCCATTCGTCACCCTCCCCCTAACTTTCAACTTTTTTAGAAAATTTACCATTCCAAAAGCCCTACGTCAGCTTTTAAGGCCTAAAACTCATAAGCTTTCATATGTACTTACTAAGGGTCTTGAAAAAGATGCTGAAGCCGTAGGATTTTAGTTTTGGAAAAGCGCTGCTAAACATCATTTTTTACTAATTCTTTCATAAAAACAAAAAACCTCCTTGGAAGGAGGTGGTTTCCAGCAATTACCGGGTTCTCATCTGCTTATTTCAGAAAAATCTACATTAGAATCTTTGGTTACTTCGTCTCATCGGATCCGGATGCAACCTCCTGGTCATTGAATTGACCCAACAAGGTATTCGCTTCCGATGATGGGATCTCCTGAACCTCCCGGAGTTTTCTTTCAATCCCCCGGGACTTTTGAGCAGCGTCAACTATAGTGTTACTTGCTTCCTGAAGTTTTTTGTGAGTTCTTTCAAGCAGGTCGCCAAATTTTCCAAATTCGGTCTTAACCGCCCCTAGTAATGACCAGACTTCACTGGAACGTTTTTGAATCGCTAGTGTCCTAAAACCCATTTGCAAGCTATTTAATAAAGCAGCAAGGCTGGTCGGCCCGGTCACGTTAACCCGGTATTCTCTTTGCAAGATATCAACCAAACCGGGTCTTCGCAAAACCTCCGCATATAAACCTTCAATCGGCAGAAACATAATACCGAAATCCGTTGTGAAAGGCGGGTCAAGATACTTATCCCGGATATCCTTAGCTTCCGCTTTGATTCGAGCCTCCAATTGTCTGCCGTACTCTTCCACTAAAACAGGATCCGCCTGTTCCTCCGCTTCCAAGAGCCGCTGATAATCCTCTTGGGGAAACTTGGCATCTATCGGCAACAAAACCCCTTCCGGCAACTTGACGGCGTATTCAACCCTTTCATTACTTCCTTTTTTGGTCACTACATTTGTCTCGTATTGCTCTACAGCCAAAATTTGTTCCAAGAGATTACCCAGTTGAATTTCACCCCAGGTTCCTCTGGTCTTTATATTGGTGAGCACTTTTTTCAGGTCACCGACTCCCGAGGCGAGTGTCTGCATCTCTCCCAACCCTTTATGCACCAACTCCAACCTTTCACTCACCAGTTTGAAAGAATCACCTAATCTTTTTTCTAAAGTTTCATGCAATTTTTCATCGACAGTGGCCCTCATCTGGTCTAGCTTCTTAGAGTTGTCCTCCTGAAGCTGCCGTAACTTTTCCTCAAGGGTCTGCCGCATTTGTGCCATTTTATCTTCATTACTTTTGGTTAGGTTTGTCAATTGGGCCGTAAAAACCTCCAGTTGGCTTCGCTGCAAATTGGCAATTTCAGTCATCCGCCCCATTAACGTGTCACTAACCATCTTAAATGAATTACCTAATTCTTCACGGAGCAATTTTGCGTTACTAAGATTTTCCTCGCGGTTTTTAAAAGTCTCCTCCCGCAAGACCCGCTCGGTTTTTTCCTGACTTTTTTCGAAGGCATCCAGGCGGGCTTCAACATGATAATCTGTATGATGGGATGTACGACCCAGTAAGACCAATAATATAATTAAGTTCATGACCAATAAAACTGCAATACTTATCAAAATCGCATTTATCAACTGGACTGCCTCCTGATTTCAATCTGAAAATTCGTGATTCCAGATTAGCTTTTTCACAAGTTCTAGATAATTACCTTGAAAAGTAAACTCTTTTCGGGCAATTAATATTGCAACACCGTGCACCAATCCCCAACAATGTAATACTAAAGCATCTTCATCAATTGAAGAAGTGGAATCACTCTGATTCTTTACTTTATAACGTTTAACCGTCTCAGCTAAAATCTTAAAAGGGTCGTCATTGTTTATATTCGTTGCATAAGAACAATTTTCGGGATTTTCAAGGCTATCTTTCATCTTCTCCTTCAAATCACTCAAAAACATTAATCTCAAATATTCCGGGTTTTCAACAAAGAACTGAATATAAGCGCATCCCATTTCTTTAAGCTGGTATTCAGGGTTATCCGGATATTTGTCAACCGCTTGTTGAAGGACCCCGCCGAACTTATACATGGCTTCCTCGGCAATTGCCAAAATAAGCTCGTCTTTATTCTTGAAATGTCTGTAAGGTGCTGCGTGACTGGCATTACACGCCTTGGCCACTTTACGTAGGGAAAACCCCTCATACCCTTCTTTATCCAAAAGTTTTAAACCCTTTTCAATTAATTCCGATTTTAAATTGTCATGGTGATAGTTTCCTTGACCCAAACGATATTCATCCTCCCCATCCATACAAAAACTTTTCATAAACTTCGACTTATCTTTTATTATTAAGTATACACCCCAATGTTGACACAGTAAACATTTTAATATATACTAATGTTGACGATGTAAACATCAGAAAGGAGTAAGAACCATGAAAGCCACTATTATCACTGATAACGAGTACCAAACTGAGCTTTTTCAAAAACTGCAAGAAGAGATTATCGCCTTTTTTGAAAATGAAAATTTTAAAATCGAGGTCATAAATATTGGCCGGGATGATCTTACATATTGTATGGGTTGTTTCGGTTGCTGGGTTAAGAAGCCTGGAGAATGCGTGATTAACGACTTAATGACTAAAATCAACCATGATTATATGAATAGTGATATCGTCATTTACCTTAGTCCTATCATCTTTGGCCAGTTTAGTGCTAATATTAAAAACGCCATTGACCGTTCACTTCCCAATACATCGCTGCCTTTCTTCATAACCAGACCTGACGGTTCAACAATACATCCCCCAAGATACGATAAGTATCCCCTACAGATCATTATCGGATATACAGATTATCTTGATGAAGAAGATAAACAACTCTTCATGGACATTACCAAAAAACACCGAAAAAATATTCACGTCCTAATCTATCAAAATGACGATAAAACATTTACCAACGAATTAAACGCTATTGAACTTAGAATGGTCGGTGAACATTAATGAAAAATATCGTATTAATCAATGCCAGCCCAAAGATGTCTGACATATCTCTATCGAACTATCTGGTTAAAACGCTAGCAAATCAATTTGATCCTTCTTCAACTCGTTTATCTTTGATTGACATCCGGCAAAGCATTACTAAACACGCCACTCCGGATGATTTCATAAGACTCAAGGAAGCCGATGCCGTCGTTATTGTTTTCCCTCTTTACTTTTATTGTACTCCCGGCATTTTAATGCGATTTTTGGAGGATTATCATAAATTCATCGTTAACCAAGAAAATCTCTTAAGCAATACAAAAGTTTATACCATTATTAATTGTGGATTCCCTGAACCAGAAATGAATCTTGAAGCGGTCAGAGTAATCGTAAGCTTTTGTAAACATGTAAAAGCTCATTTTCGCTTTGGCGTCCTTATCGGAGGCGGCGGGATGTTACTTGAAACAAAAAATGCCGGTTTTATGAAAAAAACTACTCAATCCTTACATAATACGCTTCTTAAAATCGTAACCGATATTCAAAGTAATGAGTTTGAAAAACTCGATAATATTCATATCTCAATCAAATTCCCCAAAATACTTTTCCGATTCATAGGTGGCTTAAACTGGGTTTCATTGGCTCATAAAAATGGCCTCAATAAAAAAGATCTTTACCGCCAACCCTATCGTTGAATTAA
>JAEZKW010000379.1 GCA_023415375.1 Bacillota bacterium | reverse complement strand
CGGTTATTACCGATTTTTGCAATTGCGGCGGTTTTGACAGCTTTTTTGTATTTACCGATTTGGAATACAAATGCTGTATATTCATTTCAAGGTGATCTGATTGTTGTATTCTATTTACTCACCATACCCACTTTATCGTTTTTCTTAGCAGGGTGGAATTCAACATCACTTTTCTCTGCCTTGGGATCTGTTCGTAATTTAACGCAATTATTTAGTTATGAGGTTCCATTGTTATTGTCTTTACTAGGACCAGCCCTTTTAGCAGGAACCTGGTCAATCAGCGGTATCACTTCTTTTTTCTTAGAACGTCCGGAGTTGTTAGTAGTCAATATCATCGGATTTCTGGTTGCATTAGTTGCGGTGCAGGGGAAGCTGGAACGAGTTCCATTTGATATTCCGGAAGCTGAGACAGAAATTGTTGCGGGGAGTTTTACCGAATTTGGCGGCCGATTACTAGGTTTGTTCCGCTTGGCGACTGATCTGGAATTGGTGGTCGTTTCAACTTTGCTATCAGCGATTTTTTTGGGCGGTTCATTTGGACTTCATCCGGCATTGGGATTTATATTATTTATTATTAAAACGTTATTCATTGTTTGCATTTTGACCTTGTTCAAAACGGTTATGGCCAGGGTGCGTATGGAACAAATGATGAAATTTAGTTGGAAATATCTTGCTCCCATTGCCCTGGTGCAGCTTTTGATTAATATTATTGTAAAGGCTTACTTTATATAATGAAGGATGGGTTCCTGACAAAACTTTATCGAGTATTGACAGATATTTACGACTTTGAATAATGAGGCGCTTTCAATGAAACATCCAGGAAAAATTATTCCAGAAGTATTTTCAAACTTAACAAAACCTGTTGCAACAGAGAAATATCCCTATGAAAAAGCAAAGGTCCCCGAAAATTTCCGTGGCAAAATAAGTTTTAATGCCAAAAACTGCATCGGTTGTAAAATGTGCATGCGGGATTGCCCGGCAAAAGCAATTACCATCGAAAAAGTAGGGGAAGAGAAAGTATTCCGAGCCAAATTTGCATTAGATAATTGTATTTTTTGCGCTCAATGCGTTGATTCTTGTCCCCGAAAAGCTTTAAGTTCAACGCCCGAATTTGAGCTGGCCCAGTATGAAAAGGCTAAATTAATGGAGACACAGGAATAATGGAAGTTGTGAATGAACTTGTGAACCTTCTCCAAGATAGCGAGAAGATCGTTTTTTTGGGAGTAGGTTCTCCGTTACGGGCCGATGATTCCATCGGCCTTTATATTGTAAATGAGCTTGAAAAGCAAATTAAGAAGAATGCAAAGAGGGAATGTTTTTTTTATCTGGGGGAATCAGCACCGGAGAATTTTTCGGGTATGATTCGCTCTCAGTCGCCATCCCATGTTGTTATTATTGATGCAGCAGAAATGGGTAGAGAGCCGGGATTTTTTACTTTAATCGCACCGGAACAGATTGAAGGGGTCAGTTTTTCCACCCATATGTTGCCTCTGAAAATTTTGATCGATTATTTAAAGAAAACTATCGCCTGTCAGGTGATTGTTGTCGGTGTACAGCCAAAGCTATTGGAATTTGGCTATCCGGAAACTCCTGAAGTGAAAAATGCCGCGGATCGATTTATTAGCGGAATTTGTGATAAATTATAATTAATCCTTCACTGATTCATGACATGGGGCTACCTCAAAAGAAAATTTATTGATAGAGATATACAATATGCACATTTGCTTATTCATTAGAGCAATATATTGTATATCTCTTTAATTTTAAAGCACTTTTGAGACAGCCCCTTTTTATGACACCTGATTACATTCCCGGTATTTTTAATCATGGATGAATATCGTTGATATAATTATTTTCATAGATATGGATCATAAATAGCTATTAGTAGGAAGTATTTTCTGGAATGGAAAAGGGTTCATTTTAAAGGAAAAATAAAATTTAATGTCGAAAGTAAAAAAGAATTAGGAACCTATGTAAAGGGGAAATAGTAATGACCCAGCGCAAAGTGCCTGATGTTGTTATTCGGAGATTACCGTTATATTTAAGAGTATTGGAGATACTGGATCCCGAAGAGCACCCAATCATTTCTTCCGAACAGTTGGCAAAGATTATTGGAACTTCATCAGGGCAGGTCCGTAAAGATTTATCTTATTTCGGAGTGTTCGGTAAACAAGGTGTTGGCTATCAAACCAGTTCATTAAGTACTGAATTACGACGAATTTTAAAACTCAATCGGGAAATTCGGGTGGGACTCATCGGGGCCGGTAATTTGGGCGCCGCTTTAGTACGTTATCATCAAAAAAATCGCATCCATCAACCATTGGAGATTGTAGCCCTTTTCGATGTTGATGAGAAAAAAGTTGGTCGTAAAATAGCAGAGGTGGAAGTATTTCATACCGACAAATTAGCAAACGTTATCCGTGAAATGGAAATTAAGATGATGATTTTGACATTTCCAGCCGAAAATGTACAACACATCATTGATATATGTATCGAAAATGGAGTCAAGTCGTTCCTAAACTTTGTTCCGGCATCTGTCAAGGTCCCGGACGGTGTTAAATTACGCACTTCGGATGTGACACTCGAATTGCAAAGTTTGGCTTATTATACGTGATGATATATTTTCTTTCCTTCTATAGTTGAACTCAACTTTCGAATTTTAAAAATTGGCAAATTAAGTAAAAGTAAAAGATGAATCAAGTTGTCTATTGAACCTAACCCGTATCCCAATGTCATCAGGCTATGTTGCTAATAGTTGCTATTTATTATCCGATGATTGCTAACCCGCGTGTTAAAACACACGGCTGCTATAAAGCAAAAGGGCTGTCCCAAAAGTAAATTTTACGATAAAGAAATACAATATATTGAAATTAACAGATTCGATGAAGCTATATATTGTATTTCTTATTGATTTTGAATTACTTTTTAGACAGCCTCGATTAACCCGCGGATTGATAACGAAGCATTTAGTATACATTTTTCATTTTATGTTAGCTTAACCTGATGACATTGTCCCCATCCCCTTCCCTCCTATTGTAAGGAATAGTCCGGGACAGGGAAGGGGGTGCCTTTTATCAAATACTCAAGTATAACCGATAACCAATAGTCAATAACTAACGGCCAATAACTGAAAACCAATGACTAATGGCTAATAACGAATAGTAGATAACAAATTACCAATAACTTTTATCGCTCCGGGGGTCGCATGACGGAACTGGAAGGGACTATCGACAGGATTACTTATTACAATGAAGATACCTATTACACTGTAGCCAAGCTTAAGTTGAAATCGGGGAATCTGGTTACGGTTGTCGGAAACCTGCCTCCCTTATATTTGGGAGAGGTTTTGGCTGTAAAAGGTGAATGGGTGGAGCATAAGGAATTTGGTGAGCAATTTTCAGTAGCCGAATGGCAAAGCCGTGAACCTTCAACTGTAACAGGCATAGAACGGTTTTTAGGCAGCGGTTTATTAAAAGGCATCGGTCCGGCAACCGCCAAAAAGATAGTCAAGGAATTCGGCAAGCAGACACTGGCGATTATCGAAATTATGCCCGAAAAGCTGACCCAAATTTCCGGGATTAGTCAGGCTAAAGCTGAACGGATAGCCAAAAGTCTCAGTGAGCATGCGGAAATCCAACAGATTATGGTTTTTCTTCAAGGGGTTGGGATCAGTCCCGGTTATGCATTAAAAATTTATCATACATACCAGAGCGAGGCTGTAAAGGTCGTTAAAGAAAACCCTTATCGTTTAGCCGATGAGGTCCATGGGATTGGCTTTAAAATTGCCGACCAAATCGCTCAAAAAATGGGTATTCAAAAAGATTCCCCTTATCGCTTGCGAGCGGGGATTCGTTATTTATTGAGTGAAAACAGTACTGAAGGGCACCTCTATGCCCTGGAAAACGAATTTATGCTTCTTGCCGGGAAAGAATTAGAGATTAACGAATTACAATTGGCCGGTGAAATTGAAGATTTAATCGTCAGGAAAGAACTATATCGCGAAACCGTGGGAGATAAGAATGTTCTTTATCTGGCGCCCTTTTATTATAGCGAAATTGGCGTGGTAACCCAAATAAAGAGCATTATGGATGTGGGGTTGCCGCCTGTCATTCTCGATGTGGACGGTTTACTGGAACAATATTCTGCCCAAAACAATATCAATTTGGCCTCCCAGCAGAAAGAAGCCGCCCAAAAAGCCTTGGAAAACGGGATGCTGGTGATAACCGGCGGACCGGGTACTGGGAAGACGACGATTATTAAAGCGATTTTACATTTATTGAAAAAAGCGAAGCTTGATGTGATGCTGGCGGCGCCAACCGGAAGGGCTGCTAAACGTCTCAGTGAAGCGACCGGCGAAACGGCAAAAACGATTCACCGCTTGTTAGGTTATGGCGCCGAGGTATTTGAAGGGAGCCGTTTTCAATGTAATGAGGATGAACCTTTGGAAACGGATGTATTAATAATTGATGAATTTTCCATGGTCGACTTGCTACTGTTTTATAATTTATTGAAAGCGGTGAGGCCCGGAACCCGTTTGATTATGGTCGGCGATGTCGACCAGTTACCGTCGGTTGGACCGGGAACCGTTTTGCAGGACTTAATCCAATCCGGCTGCATACCGGTGGTCCGGCTGAATGTAATCTTCAGACAGGCCCAGCAAAGCTTAATCGTTTCCAATGCTCATAAAATAAACCAAGGGGAATTTCCGGTCCTTACTACGGATAACGATTTTTTCTTCATTGAGGATAATGATCCGGAGCATATTGCGTCGGCCATTCCAGAGTTGGTGAAAGTTAGGATTTCGGGGTATTTGAAATGTGACCCGGTGGAGGATATCCAAGTTCTTACCCCAATGCGCCGGACTGTGACCGGCATTGAAAATTTGAATCTGGTTTTGCAGGAAGCATTGAATCCTTCAACTTCGGAATTCTGTGAAATAAAGTGCGGCAAACTGACTTTCCGGGTCGGCGATAAAGTAATGCAGCTGAAGAATGATTATAAAAAAGGAGTATTTAACGGGGATATCGGACGGATCCGCGAAATAGACCCGGAGGACCGTAGACTGGTGGTTGGATATCCGGAGCTGGAAGGGGAGCGAAAGGTCCCCTATGAATCGGAGGAACTCGATCAACTGGTGCTTTCCTATGCGATATCGGTTCATAAGAGCCAGGGGAATGAATATCCGGTGGTAATCATGCCGGTGACGACCCAACATTTTATGATGTTGCAACGTAATTTGTTATACACTGCGGTGACCCGGGCTAAAAAGATGGTGGTTTTGATTGGATCAAAAAAAGCGGTTGCCATTGCGGTGAAGAATAATAAGATTGTGGAACGGCATTCGTTATTGAAGGAGAGAATGAGGAGAGCGTTGTAAGTTCAATAAATTCTATATGAGATTGATGAAAAGAGCGGCGGGCCCGCTCTTTTGTTTTATCTGCTTAATTTGGAACATTTCTGTTCCAGCCTCTTAAATTCGTTATTCATGATTATCATTGCAGCCGCTAATCTAGCGCTCCCGGTTCAAACGCTACTCCGACAATTTTTCCTAAAACTAATGCTAATCCTGTTAATCATGTTTAAGTCCTTTTATTTAGGGGCTCCTGAAAAAGTAATCGTTTCCGATTAGAATTCCAGTATTACCCATTTATTTGAAAATAATATAAAAATGCTATCGAAAAATCGCACCTTGAAAAATGAAGATAAAAGAACCCGC
>JAEZKW010000378.1 GCA_023415375.1 Bacillota bacterium | reverse complement strand
TGACTGTCTAAAACAAACCTAACCCTTGCCCCAATGTCATCAAGTTAAGCTAACATAAAATGGAAAATGTATACTAAATGCTTCGTTATCAATCCGCGGGTTAAAACCACACGGCTGGTTAAGTACCGTCTGGTTAAAACCGGATCAAAAAAATTTGGCAGGTTGTGATTTTTGGTTTTAACCCCATTCATGGGGTTTGCTTTATAGCAGCCGTGCGTTTTAACACGCGGGTTGGCAATCATCAGATAACAAATTCAATTATTGGCACATAACCTGACGACATTGACCCTTGCCCTTCCCCTTACGAAGCGGAACAAAGCTACTGATTCAAGTGGAAGGGTAACCGCGGACTCATAGAGTTCGAAGCCGAGGTTGCCTATTTTTAAACCCCAAAGGCAGCACGCACTTTGTGCGACACGCGTCCTCTGCGTGAGGTTAATCTCCCACTTTGGGGGAGAGCTCTCGACATACTTAAATGTATTTTCCACGTAGCTCTACACTTTCGGATAATAAAAATGAGCGGCGCATGTTCCTTCCGAGGAAACCATACAGGGACCAACCGGATGATCCGGTTTACAAGCCCTGCCGAAATGAGGGCAGTTTTCCGGTTCTTCCTTCCCAAGCAATATTGAGCCGCAAAGACAACCGGATGGCTCAATTGAATGAATTGGTTCCATGGCAAAACGGCTACGAGCATCATACTGACGATATGCATGATTGAATCCTAATCCGGACTGCGGGACCGGACCCAGCCCCCGCCACTCCGTATCCTCTAACATGAATACCTCTTTCATCAGCTGCTGTGCCGCCAGGTTTCCTTCTTCAGGCACCGCCTGAGGATACATATTTTCTAACTCAACTCTGCCGCTGTGAATTTGCCTAGCCAAGGCCGTTAAGCCTAGCCATAATTGGTCCGGTTTAAAACCTGTGACGACTGTAGGCAAATGATACTCTGATACTAAAAAAGCATAAGCTTTCGCTCCAATAATAACACCGAGATG
Source organism: Bacillota bacterium (assembly GCA_023415375.1). Lineage (GTDB taxonomy): Bacteria > Bacillota > UBA4882 > UBA8346 > UBA8346 > UBA8346. The sequence continues at coordinate 7,450 of JAEZKW010000378.1, read as the reverse complement.
ACCCGGAGCAATCAATCCATCGATCTTCACTTCGGGATCTTCCAATAATTTTTCCATGGCCGGCCGTAAAATTTTAAAGGCCGGAAGAACCGAAAAATTTTTGACTCCCAGCTCTCTAGCAGTTTGAACCGCTAATGCAATGACCGGCGCAGTGGTTTCAAAACCGACTCCTAAAAAAACGACTTCGGCCTGGGGATGAGATTTGGCTATTTCGACCGCATCCAAAGGCGTATATACCACCCGAACCCGGCTTCCGTCAGCCCGGGCTTCGGTTAAGGTTCCGGTATTGCCTGGAACCTTCAATAAGTCTCCAAATGTTGTGATGATGATTTTAGGTTCGCGGCTTAAGTTTATAGCCTGTTCGATGTAGCCGCTGCCGGTAACGCATACCGGACAACCCGGGCCCGATAATAAGCGAACCCCTTGGGGCAACAACTGATGGATACCGGCCTTACGGATCACATTGGTATGAGTTCCACAAACCTCCATCAGGGTGAAATTGCCATCTCGATAATTTTCTTGAAACCGCTGGATCAATTGAATCAGATTACTTTCCTTCATATTCCTCTGCTCCAAGCGATTCTTCTTCATTTGGTTCTTCCGCAGACATCATTTCGTTAAACAATTCCAGGGTTTCCCGGGCCTCATCTTCCGGTACGATTTGAATGACACAGCCTGCATGGACGAGTACAAAATCGCCTACCTTCGCATTAGGGACCAGTCTGAGATCAGCCTGACGGCAAACTCCCGAAAAATTAACTTCACCTTGATGCCCTTCCACTTTAATCAATTCACCGGGAACTGCTAAACACATCGGTAATTCCCCTTTCAATCATTAGATTGCCTAAATAAGCTTGCCCCAAGGCTATTCCCCCATCATTTAACGGGATTAATTCAGGCAAAAAAACTTTAAAGCCATGATTATGTAATATCTTAAAAGTCAAATCCAACAACAGACGATTTTGGAAAACTCCGCCGCTCAAAACAACCTGTTTATATCCGGTTTGAACATGAATCAATCTCACCATCTCACCAATCAACTCTGCAATTGTCCGGTGAAATTTCATACTGATCACACCCGGTTCACATAAATCCAAATCATCAATTACTTGGGCTACAATAAGGCCCGGATCAACCCGGAAGCCCTCTTCCACCTGTTCAATATGATATTGATATATTCCATCCGCAGAGTATTCGGCAACATTCTCCAGCCAAACAGCAGCCTCGCCTTCATAACGAACCTTCAAAGGGCCGCCTAGGAGCGCGGCAATTCCATCAAAAAGCCGACCGGCTGAAGACGTATAGGGAGTGTTTATCCCTAATTTTATCGCTGATTGTAAAGCAGACCATTGATATTCAAATTCTTTTTTGGTAAGCCATTTCGATAGCTTTTCCGGACAGTGTAATTGCAAATAGGCGGCGGCCATCCGCCAAGGTTCTTTGATTGCTGCTTCGCCGCCCGGCATTGGATAATAATTCAAATAAGCGTTTCTTCTCCAACAAGTACCCTCGCCGCTGATAAATTCACCGCCCCACACTTTCCCGTCAGTGCCATATCCGGAACCATCAAAAGCGACCCCAATGACGGGTCCCTTGATTTGACAGGCTGCGATAACACTGGCTAAATGAGCCAGATGATGTTGGACAGCGATGGTTTTCAATGATGAATTTCGGGCAAACAACGTTGAATTGTAATCCGGGTGAAGATCATGGATCGCCCATTCCGGTTTACATTTTAATAAACGCTGAAAGCGAAGAATGGTTTCCTGATAACAGATAAATGTTGCCAATTGATCCAAATCGCCCTGGTGAGGGCTTAAAAAAACTTGTTCCCCCTTGGTAAGGGCAAAAACATTCTTTTGTTGAGCCCCGCAGGCAAGGAGCGGAACCAAAGAATGACCCACTTTTACCGGTGACGGTGCGTATCCTCTTGAACGACGAATACCAAGTAGTTTCCCTTGTTCAAAACGGAGTACTGAATCATCACAGCGCCACAAAATTGGCCGATTATGAACTAGAAAGCCGTCGACCATCGAAGCTAGTTCTTGAAAAGCCGACGAATCATCGATTGTAAGAGGCTCTCCCGAGCGATTACCGCTGGTCATGACCAAGGCGGATAGCTTGCTGCCATGAGGCGCCTCGTTAAATATTCCCAAATGAATGCCGGTGTAGGGCAAAAAGACGCCGAGTTCCCTGAGGCCCGGATTAACCGAACCAGCGATATTTCCCGTTTTTTTCTGTTTTAATAAAAGAATCGGCCGGGCCGGTGATGTTAATGCCTCAGCTTCTTCAGGAGAAAAGTCACATTCTGGTTTTATTGCTTCCAAATCGCGAAACATGACTGCAAAAGCCCGGTTGTCCCGGCCTTTGATTTTTCGGAGCCGCACTACAACTTGCTCGTTTAAAGCCGAACAAGCCAAATGATATCCGCCTACACCCTTGATCCCGACAATGCCGCCATTTTGCAAGAGCTGACCCGCTTGAAGCAGCGGATCTCCGGGGACCATCTCCCCCTGGGGATTGGTAAACCAAAGCCCTGGACCACAATCCGGGCAAGCAATGGTTTGTCCATGAAAGCGCCGGTTAGCTGGGGAAAAATATTCAGCCTGACACTTTGGACATAATTTGAACTTTGCCATCGAAGTCCTTTGGCGGTCAAAGGGTAGACCATCCATTATAGTAAAACGGGGCCCGCAAACCGTACAACTATTTAAAGAATAACGATAACGGCGATCATCCCGGCGAGATAGTTCTTCTAAGCACTCCTGACAAATTCCTTGATCCGGCAATGGCGAACCGCTTACCGCACCAAATTCACTATTTAAAATCACAAACTCCGTTTCAGGCACCGATGGAATCTCAGTGACTATAACCGAGTCAATCACTGCCGCGGGAGGCGCTTTTGGAGATAGATTGTCCAAAAACGAGATAACCCTGGAGCTCTCCCCTTGAATTTCAAGTTCTACCCCTCCAAAATTATTTCGAACCCATCCGGTAAGCCCTTCCCCGGTTGCCAGGTTATACAAAAAGGGTCGGAAACCAACCCCTTGTACCAATCCGCTAATATCTAAATGCCGCCGTTCCATATTTCTCACCCGGCCCAGTATGATGCGACCTGAACTGCCAGCCAATTGACCCAAGCCTCAAGTCCGTTTCCTGTCTTGCATGAGATTTCAAACACCGGAAGTTTAGGTCTCAGGCTATTTATTCCTTCATAGAACCGTTTGAGGTTAAAGTTGACCGCTGATTGCAAATCAGTCTTATTTAAAATGACCACATTGGCAGTTTGGAATATATCCGGATATTTGAAGGGTTTATCATCGCCTTCGCTGGCCCCTACCACCACAACCCGAATGGTTTCACCCAAAGGATAACTGGCAGTACAGATTAAATTCCCCACATTTTCAATAAACAGTAAGGTTCGTGGTGCAATCTCGAATTTATTGAGAGCATCGGCGACCATTGATGCGTCTAAATGGCAAACCCCTTCGGTGTTGATTTGATATGCCGGAATTCCGGCTGCTTTTAATAAATCCGTATCAATACTGGAAGCCGGATCTCCTTCGATAACCGCCATGGGAACTTTTAATAAACGGGCGGTGCTTTTGATGATGCTAGTTTTACCAGCCCCCGGAGTTCCCATCAAATTAAGAGCCAACAGACCCCGTTTTTTCATCAATTCGGCGTTGGCTGCCGCCAACTTTGCTTCATTTTCAAATAAATCTTGTTCAATTTCTATTTTCATTCATTATCCACCTCAATACTTTCTACCAAACATTCCTGTCCGATTTCTGTTAAACGGGCTAAATTGCCGCAGTCTTGACAGTTAAAATCCGCGGCATTTTTAGTAAACTCTTTCTGACAATGTATACAAAATAAACGGGCCGAAACCCGGTTGAATTCTAAACAAGCTGTCTCAGCAATCGTACCTTTGGCAAGAAGCTGAAAGTAGGTCTCTACTGAACCCGGAACCATTCCCGACAGTTCACCGATTGCGATGGTAACTTTAGTAACCTGCTTCGCCTGATGGGAATGAGCCTCGTCCAATACAATTTTAAATATTTTCTCAGTTAATGCCAGCTCATGCATTGACTTCTCCGGGCCGACAAATCAGGACCCGTTCTCTCCCGGCCAAATCGTTCAATGAATGGCTGTTGAAACCGTTGTCTTTGGCGATAGCTTCCACGAAACTCCGCTGTAGATCGCCGTGTTCTAAAATAAGGGCACCGTTATCCGATAAAATTTCTTTAACTTGAGGAAACAATCGCCTGTAGAAATCCAGCCCATCGATACCGCCATCTAAGGCTAATCGCGGTTCTTGACGCACTTCGATTTGTAATTTGGCGATGTCTTCGGATGGAATATAGGGAGGATTGGAAACAATCAAGTCAAACTTGGTTTCTGACGAACCATCCTTTATGAAAGGTTCTAACAAATCACCGTTTAAAAATGTGATCCGGGAATCAACTCCCAGGGTTTGGGCGTTCTCTGAAGCGATCTTCAGAGCTTTTTCCGAAATGTCCACTGCAAACCAGTCACTTTGGGTGAGCAATTTAGCGAGCGCAATTACAATGGCACCGCTTCCGGTACCTACATCAATACCGCGGATCGGAACCTGGCGTTCTTTAAATAAATCGCAAGCAGCTTCCACCAAAATCTCAGTCTCCGGACGCGGAATGAGTACATCAGGAGTTACCCTAAGGTCCCAACTTAAAAAAGATTTTTTGCCAGTCAGGTAGGCTAGCGGCTGGCCCCCAACTCTTTTAACGATAATTTCCCGGTATTTTTGGATCTCACCGGGCTCAAGCGGACGATCCCACTGGGAATAAAGTTGAACCCGCGGCAGATCCAATACATGAGCCAGCAACAAATCCGCTTCCAGGCGGGGACCGGGAATTCCTTTTTCAGCGAAAAAAGGGGCTGTTTTTGAAATAATTTCCCCAATGGTCAGGTTATTGTTGGTCGACATTTTTCAACCGCTCGGCTTGAGCTGCAGTAATCAGCGGCTCGATAACCTCATCCAGATTTCCTTCAATGTTTGAATCTAAATGATATACTGTCAAGTTTATGCGATGATCCGTCAAACGGTTCTGGGGAAAATTATAAGTACGTATCCGCTCACTGCGATCCCCCGAGCCGACCATATCCCTACGGGCCTGGGCCATTTCTTCATGCTGTTCACTGCTAAGTTTCTCATAAAGGCGGGCCCGTAATACCTTCATCGCTTTCTCTTTATTTTTCAACTGGGATTTTTCATCCTGGCAAATCACAACGAGTCCACTGGGTAGATGAGTAATCCGGACAGCTGAGTCAGTGGTATTGACGCACTGACCGCCATGACCGCCGGCCCGGAAGACATCAATTCTAAGGTCGTTCGGATTAATATCCACATCAACCTCTTCAGCCTGAATCAAAACTGCGACTGTTGCAGCGGAAGTATGAATTCTACCGTTTGCTTCCGTCTCCGGAACTCTTTGAACCCTATGAACGCCGCTTTCATATTTCATCCGGCTGTACACTCGGTTTCCCTCAACCGTAAAAATAATTTCTTTAAAACCGCCCCGGTCGGCTTCACTGGAACTTAAAATCTCAATACGCCAGCCTTTTGATTCCCCATAACGGGTATACATCCGGAACAAGTCAGCAGCAAACAAAGCCGCTTCTTCACCACCGGTACCGGCCCGGATTTCCACAATGACATTCTTGTCATCGTTGGGATCTTTGGGAAGCAGTAAAATTTTGATCCGTTCCAGCAGTCTAGCTTCCTCGGCTTCTAACTGTTTCATTTCCTGAAACAAAAGGTCGGCCGTAGCGCCGGTTTCTTCCTTCATCATTTCAGCCGCAGTCATTAAATCCTCATGCACTCTTTTGTATTCCTGATAGGTAGCCGCCAGTTCGCTTATGGACGCACTGGCCTTTGCCAACTTCTGAAACAAAGGAGGATCGGCAATGACCACAGGATCACTTAACTGCTCTGTTAATTCGCGATACTTTTCTTCAATGGATGCTAACTTATCTAACATAATATCTCCATAATATTATTGCTATCAGATATCGGCTATTAGCTGGTTGCCGCCTCGACTTCAATTTTCTCAGCAGCATAAACTTTACCACCTACAATGACTGGTGCTTCTTCACAGAGCACAGCCACTAACGAATTGATAGCCACTTCCAACTGCTGATCATCCGGTTCCCGGGTGGTCATTTTTTGCAACCAAAAACCCGGCTGGCTTAACCAACGCCATAAAAAGAAATTTTGGTGTTTACCGGTAAATTTAATAATTTCATAAGAAACACCGGCTACGACCGGTAATAATAATATCCGGGTTACAAAACGCATCCATATCGTATCATATTTTAAGAAGGAGAAAAAGATGGCGCTGACAATCACCACAAACAATAGAAAGCTGGTTCCGCAGCGCGGATGAAATGTCGTATGTTTCCTGGCATTCTCAACCGTCAAGTCTTCTTTGGCTTCAAAAGTATTAATTACTTTATGCTCAGCCCCATGATAGGCAAAAACGCGGCGAATATCTTTCATCACGGACACCCCGGCTATATAAGCCACCAAAATAAGCATCCGTAAAACGCTCTCAACCAGGTTCCCCCAGAAATAATCATGTTTGGGAAAAATATGGTTGACCAACATCCGGCCTAGCAATGGCAGCACTACAAACAACAAAACGGACATGACGATGGCGACCAGCACCATCAAAGTAGTTTCCCAGGAGGATAATTTGGTTTCTTCTTCCCCCTCGCCTTCGCCCTCCATGAATTGATCAGCAGAGAACATTAAAGCCCTCATTCCGACTCCAAAAGATTCACAAAGGGATACGACTCCGCGAATGAACGGCCACTTCAACCAAGAATGCTTTTTAGTAATCGTACCCACCGGGTCCTTTTTGATCACGATTTCGCCATTACTTTTACGAACTGCAACAGCCAAGTAATCGCGGCCCCTCATCATAACACCCTCGATTACGGCCTGCCCTCCATATTGGAAATCGGGCTGCTTTTTCATTCAGTCACCTTCCTAATTTTTATCCTAACCGTAGGCACTAAGACCCAAAGTCAAATAATGCTGCTGCGAGATCGCCCAGCGAATACCATATGACGAATTTTATCCCATATAGAGAAAACAGAGCTCGAAGCTCTGTTTGTCCAACTTATTTTTTCTCCAAACGTTTCTTGAACTTCTCCACTTGTCCACCGCTATCCGCAATGCGCTGTTTACCGGTAAAAAACGGATGACACTTGGAGCAAATTTCCACCCGGATTTCCTTTTGGGTTGAACCGGCCTCAAATGATTCACCACAAGAGCATGTAATTCTCGCCTTATGATACTGGGGATGAATTCCTTCTTTCAAAACAGTCACCTCACATACCTTCTGCATAATAACTCTTATATTATATCATAGAGTTTTTTCATGTCAATCAATTCTTATCCCGG
>JAEZKW010000368.1 GCA_023415375.1 Bacillota bacterium | reverse complement strand
TCCAAATAATCACCGGATAAGACGGGGACCTCCAACACCCCCGTCCCAGTCACTTCATCTTTCCCCCCGTTGATGGCGAGCAATAATGCTTTGGCTAGGTTGACCCGGGCCCCGAAAAATTGCATATCCCGGCCAATGCGGGTGGCGGAAACACAACATGATATCCCATAATTATCACCGTAAATCGGTCGCATCAGTTCATCGTTTTCAAACTGGAGGGCCGAGGTCTCGATAGCCAGCTCGGCGCAAAAGTTCCGAAAAGCTTCCGGTAAACGGGGGCTGGAGAGTACCGTCAAATTGGGTTCCGGTGCTGGTCCAAGGTTCCGCAAGGTTTGGAGCCAACGAAAATCAGTTTTGGTTACCAGCGGGCGCCCATCTTCAGCCATACCCCCTAAAGACTCGGTGATCCAAGTCGGATCCCCTGCAAATAACTGATCATACTCCGGTGTCCGTAAATGACGAACCAAACGCAACTTTATCACCAGTTGATCGATAAGTTCCTGAGCTTCTTCCTCCGTGAGGGTTCCTTCTTTTAAATCACGCTCAATATAAATATCGAGGAACGGACTATTATGACCAAAAGACATCGCCGCTCCATTCTGCTCCTTAACAGCACATAGATAAGCCATATATAACCATTGGACCGCCTCACGGGCATTCGTGGCGGGGCGGGAAATATCACAACCATAAGTTTTCCCAAGTTCAGCCATGCGTTCTAATGCCCGTACCTGATCGGCGATATCTTCACGGAGATGAATCATGGTATCATCGATATTATCCAGGGCATAAAGGTCTTTCTGCTTCTCCCGCATTAAAAAATCAGTACCGTATAGGGCCATCCGGCGGTAATCTCCAATCAGTCTGCCCCGGCCATAAGCATCCGGCAGCCCGGTAATGATCCCAAGCTTTCTAGCCTGGCGCATGGCCGGAGTATAAATCCGGAAAATCGCTTCATTCTGGGTGCGCCGATAACGGGTAAAAATTTTAGCCATTGTCGGATCCGGCTTGACATTTCTGGCCTCACATGCTGCCTCAACCATCCGCCAGCCGCCCCAAGGATTGACCATCCTTTTTAAAGGTTTATCAGTTTGCAGGCCCACAATGACTTCATCCTCTTGCTGGATATACCCAGGCCCCCAGGCGGTTATCCCCGCCACGCGACGGGTGTCAATCTCCAAAACTCCCCCGGCAGCACGTTCGTCAGCCATCAATTGTAAACACTTTTCCCATAAACGGCTGGTCCGGGCCGACTTTTCTTTTAAAAACTCCGGGCTGCCATAATAAGGTTGGTAATTTTCCCGCACAAACTCAGCCACATCAATCCGGTCCCGCCATGTTTTACCCTGAAAATTTCGCCACGGCTCCATCAAAGTTTCCTCCTTTTTCTTCTGACCGGGCGCATAAAAAAGCCGCCCAGGCAAATGGCGCCCAGGCGGCCGGCTTTATATTGTTCCCTGTATTCCCCCGTGGTAACCCACTAAAGCGCACGCGCTAATCCGCCAGTAATACAGGTCATATACTCTTTGAATTGATTGTATCCAATTTTAGAGAAGAAGTCAAGAAAAACAGCAACAGCTCGACTTGGCGAGAATTTTTTTAGAATCTCAAAGAGAGAATCATTTTGACTCAATTACGCCCGTTGAAAGCCCATAGTTAAGATAATCAAACTACCAGGTTAAACTCTGACGTAACTCCTGGAAGAGATTTCACATATGATAGATTGTTTAGATATGCTAGGAGTGATATCAAATCATGAAAACAGACATCTATACAATTCAACCTGGTGATACTCTATCCGGTATTGCCGCTAGATTCCAAATTCCGGTTTCCGATTTATCATCTCTAAATGGTATTTCGGTTTCAGAATCTCTGGTGGTAGGGCAATCAATCCTTATTCCCCACCTGCGCAAAACAATTGTGAGTCTAGCATATTTTCAGCTAAATCGCCTTGACGATTTGGCCCGCTCACTGCGACAGATAGGACAGTCCGTTACGTATGGCGCCCTTTTTCAAATCCCGGTGACAAAGGACGGCCTATTTCTTATCCCCGAAAACGCTCACATCGATTGGTTTATAAATCTCTTAAATTCCCATCACATTCAACCGTTACTTGTGATTACCAATTTAACCCCTGAAAAGTTCGATCCCGACTTAGCCAAAGCCGTTATTGGCGATGAGACTTTGAAGAATCAACTTATTAATAACCTAGTTCGTATATTATCCTTCTATGGCTTCGCCGGCGTTAATATTGACTTTGAGAATATTGCTGCCGCCGACCAGGACCTTTATAACGAATTTATCCGGAGCATCAAGCAAACACTTAGTCCTGAAGGGTACCTAGTGACACTGACTGTTCCACCTAGAAACAGTGATACGGATCCAACATATGGCGCTTATGATTATGAAACCCTCGGCATGTGGGCAGATTACATTTTCATTATGACCTACGATTGGGGTTATCCCTTGGGGCCGCCAATGGCCGTTGCCCCCTTAAATGAAGTCCAAAAAGTTTTAACCTATGCACTGTCGAAAGTATCAAGTTCTAAAATCATTCAGGGCATCCCGCTTTACGGGTATGACTGGCCGCTTCCTTTTACAGTTGAAAATCCAGCCAGAGCTGTCACTTTGGTTGAAGTGTATAATATAGCCCGGCGTTTTGGGGCAACAATTAACTATGATGCAGTTGCCCAGTCGCCCTTTTTCAATTATACGAATGAAACAGGAAAGGATCATGTGGTCTGGTTTGAAGATTCCCGATCGGTCAGGGCAAAATATGCCGGAGCCCGAAATCTAGGTTTGGGAGGCGTCGGATTTTGGAGCGGTCAAAATTACCCCTATGGGTTCCATCAAAACTGGATCATATTTGAGGAAATGTTTCAAATCATTAAGTTTACACTAACTGTTTATGGAACCCTTTCACCGAATAACCTAAAATAAGGATCCCAATAACCGCCAAAGCCAGCATTTGCGGATACAGATAGCGAATCCCAATTCCTTTTAGATAAATACCCCGGATAATCTCTATAAAGTAACGGGCTGGAACAATAAAAGTCAACCATTGCAAGACTTTGGGCATGTTGGCTATCGGCGAAACAAACCCGGATAAAAGAATATTGGGTAATAGAAGAAACATCGTACTGAGCATAGCTTGCTGTTGGGTACTGGAAACTGTGGAAATAAGCAGGCCAAGTCCTAATGTCGTCATCAAAAATAGGCCTGAACAACACAAAAGCAGCACAATACTGCCGCGAATCGGAACTCCGAACCACAAACTGGCTACCAGACCGATTAACAACACATCCATCATCCCGATAAACGGGAAGGGCAATAATTTCCCCAGTATCAACTCCCAAGATTTTACCGGAGTCACCATAATCTGCTCGATAGTCCCCCGTTCCTTCTCTTTTACAATCGAAAGGGCCGTAAGCATTGTAGTAATCAATAACAAAACCATCACCGTCACGCCGGGGATCATGTAATAAGCAGCCTTTAATTCCGGATTATAGTAAACCCGGTAGTTAAAATGAATCGGGGATGACATGGATCGGCTACTTCCAGACTTTAGCATTTCATTCCGAGATATTTGCTGGCTTAAACTATTGATAATGCTTAAGAAGTAGCCCTGAGCTATTGTAGCGGTATTCGAGTCGGTACCATCAACTAACACCTGAATTTGCGGTTTTTTATACTTATCAATATCGCGGGCGAAGTTTTTGGGAATCACCAGCCCTATTTTAATCTTTCCGGCATCAAGCCCAGGTCCAATTTTCGCCTCGGTAGAAACTTCCCCTCGGTTGATAAAAAACTGCGAATGTTCAATTTTGGCTATCAATTCCCGGCTAACAGTCGACTTGTCATAATCAACCACAGCAAATTTAATATTCTTGATATCGGCCCCCGCCACATAGCCGAAAACGAGCACCATAATCACTGGTACCACAAAAATCATCGCTACGGTTCTTGGCTCATGAATTAATTGGACCACTTCTTTTTTAGCAATCGCCCATATTCTGCCGTTCATATCGGTTTTTTCCTTTCTGTCTAAACAAATAACCAGTAACTTTTCAATCCAACCTCTTTTTAAACTTTAAAGTAGCCGCAGACATCAGGACTGTAGAAAAAACAATTAAAATAATTGCCTGTGGCCATAGAACCGAGAGTCCGACCCCTTTTAAAAATATCCCACGTAAAGCAACCAGAAAAAACCGGGCCGGGATCAAATAGGTAACGATTTGCAAAAAATGGGGCATGCTCTCGATGGGAAACACAAACCCGGACAATAGGATTGCCGGCAAGGAAGTCGCCGGTAAAACCATAAACATCGCCTGTTGTTGTGTTTTTGCAATTGTTGAGAAAAATAGTCCGATACCCAAGACCGAAACTAAAAAAACCAGTATAAACAACATCAATACAAAAATATTACCGCGAAGTGGCACACCAAACCAAAAAATACCTGCCGGAATAATCAACAACACTCCTAAAAAAGAAACCAGGGCATAAGGTATAATTTTACCTAGAATCAATTGCCAGGGTTTAATGGGACTGGCGGCCAACTGTTCAAAGGTATTCCGCTCCTTCTCATTGGTAACTGCCATAGCTGTCAATAAAGCGACGACCATCATCAACAAGGTGGAAATCAAACCAGGGACGATAAAATGGGAACTTTTCAACTCCGGGTTATACCAAACCCTTTGCTCACTCTGGAAGGGGATTAAACGGCCCGTTAAGTATGAGCGCCCAGTTTTCGTAAGGCGGCTGATCATAATGTTCGTCGAATAATTCTGGACGTATTTTGAAAAATAACTCAAAGCAATTGTCGCCGTATTAGCATCGGCGCCGTCTAATCCGAAAAAGATATTACTTGTTGTTCCCGCCGCCATTTTCTGGCCGAACCCATACGGAATCCACAGGACTCCTCGGGCCTTTGCGGCATCCAGATAACTGAGGAGATGTTCGGGATTTTGATCATAACCGATGACATCAAAATATTCGGATGAACTAAAGCCCTGGATAAATTGGCGGCTTTCTTGAGACTGATCCCGATCGCAAACCACGATGGCGATATGGTGGATATCAAAATTGACGGCATAACCATAAAGCAATAACATAACCACCGGAGCAAATAAAACCATACCCAAAGTTCGGGGGTCGCGCCGGATTTGTAAGAATTCTTTTTTAATTAAAGCCCATAGTTGTTGCATCTTCAGATACCCCATTAATTTTTATACCGTTTTTTTCGAAAAATAAATAAAAGCCCCTTCCAGACTCGTCTGGCCGGATTGTTGCTTGAGCTCGGTTGGTGTTCCCAGATTGACCAACTTACCTCCGGCGATAAAGGCAATATGATTGCAGTACTCGGCTTCATCCATAAAATGGGTGGTTACAAAGATCGTAGTTCCCGCTTGTGATAAACCTCTGATCAATTCCCAAAACTGCCGCCTCGAAATTGGATCTACGCCTGATGTCGGCTCATCAAGAAACAATATCGGCGGTTGATGAACTATCGAACATCCCAGGGCCAGTCTTTGCTTCAAACCGGTCGGTAATTCCCCAGCCAGCATTTTTTCCTGGCCATTAAGATGGGTTCGATCTAAAATCCTTCTTTTAACTTCAGGCATTTCGGGCTTCAGAATACCATAAATGCCAGCGTAAAACTCTATATTTTCAATGACGGATAAATCTTCATACAGCGAAAATTTCTGCGACATGTATCCGATGTTTTGTTTGACAAGTTCAGGTTCCTTAGCGATATCGTATCCGGCAACCGTAGCCTTGCCTGAGCTTGGGGCCAAAATACCGCAAAGCATCCGAATGGTTGTTGATTTACCGGCTCCATTCGGACCTAAAAACCCAAAGATTTCACCTTTGGCAACTTCAAGAGAAATGTTATCTACAGCGATAAACTTGCCGAATTTACGGGTTAAATTTTTAACTTCAACTGCAAGCATCATTCAACCTCATTTTCTTAGGTTCATTCATTTCCCCAGCCAGTAAGTCCACAAATACGTCTTCCAATGATGGTTCAACCATAGAAATGGTGACTGTAAAACCATTTTCCAACAAAATAGTTTCTAGCCATTTGCGCCCTTCTTCGCCATCATATTTCATTTTATTTTTTAATTGTACATGAAGCCGATCACCGAATAGTTGGACTTCTTTTACGCTTTGAACTAAAAGTCCCTGAATATCAAAAAGGCGATTACTTCTAACTTCGTAGACTTTCCCTTCTAGAGGCTGTTTTAATTCAGCGGGAGTGCCTTCTTTCAAAATTTTGCCGCCATTCATCATCGCAATCCGGTTGCATTTGGCAGCCTCATCCATATAAGCCGTACTCACAATAACGGTAGTTCCCTGGGATGGCAATGGCAGCAACATTTCCCAAAACTCTTGTCTGGATACGGGATCCACTCCGGTTGTCGGTTCATCAAGGATTAATACCTTCGGAGTATGAATCAGAGTACAACAAAGCGCTAGTTTTTGTTTCATGCCCCCGGAAAGATTTCCGGCCAAACGGTCCTGAAATTGAAGTAAATTGGCAAACTGCAATAGTTCTTTTTTACGCTGGGAGATTCCTTGATGGGGAGTATTGAAAAGGTCGGCAAAAAAATCCAAGTTTTCTTTAACCGTTAAGTCTCCGTACAGGGCAAATTTCTGGGCCATATAGCCCAACTCTTGTTTTAATTTTTCTGGATTTTTACGGACATCAATTCCAAGGACTTCGACTTTCCCCTCGGTCGCTGTCAAAATTCCACAAAAAATCCGGAAAAGGCTAGTCTTACCGGCTCCGTCCGGCCCTAAAAAACCGTAAATTTGACCCGCGTCGATTTGAATCGATAAATCATCAATTGCTGTAATATGCCCATATTTTTTTGTTAGGTTTTGAACCCAAATTGCATTCATGAATATACTCGCTTTAGTTTTTTTCCTCTACCGTCACATCGACCGGTAAGCCAGCTTTTAGGATGTTATCCTCGTTTGTAAGCTGGACCTTGACTGCAAAAACCTGTTTTACCCGCTCTTCTTTGCTTAAAAAATCCTTGGGAGTAAATTCGGCTTCTTTCGAGATAAATGAAATCCTCCCATAAAACTTTCGATTGGGAAACGCGTCTAGTGTAACATATGCTTTTTCATTCAGCCTTATCCTCGATACTTCCTTGAGGGGTAAATACACTTTAACCCATGGTTTCTCATAATCGAGGAGTGTGAATAGAGAGGTCCCGCTAGCGATAACCTCGCCGTTTTCAACTAGTTTTTCAGAAAGGATCCCCCTACCGGGGGCAAAGATTTTCACGTTATTTAACTGGACTTTCAAAAGATCCAAATTGGCTTTTGCTTGGCTTACTTGCGCCTTTGTCACATCATTTTTTGTGGTTGCCTGATCAAATTGTGAAGCCGAGATTTGTTGGGCTTGATATAACTGTCTGTTTCGTGTTAAATCGGTTTTAGCAGAATCGTAATTTGCAATAGCGACATCTAAGTTGGACCTAGCCGCTGCAATTTGGGCATCAAGTTCTTCGTGATCAAGTTCGGCCAACAAATCTCCTGCTTTAACCGCTTGCCCTTCATCTACCAGAATCTCGACAACTCTACCGCTTGTTTTACTGTTGACCGTGGTCTCCGTCATTTCAATCGTCCCGGTAGCTTCAATCTTTTGGTCCTGATTATTATAGCTGCATCCATTGATAAGAAACAGAATGGACATGATACTCAAAAGAAATATGATTGTTACAGCGCTTTTTATGAACCCCTTCATTGAACCCACTCCAGTCATGTATTGTATTTCTTGATTCCTGATAAAATATATTCCTTCACTTCTTTTTTAGTCGCTCCCATTTCTTCGCCGGGAATTTTAAGAAGTAATTTGGATATCAAATTCAATTGCATCGTACCAATAATGGACATGGCGATTGTTTCAGTGTTCATCGCCCTGAACTCACCGTTTTCAATGCCTTCCTGCAGAAGTTTGGAAATAAGTTGTGTGTAGGGAAGTAAAGCGTGTTGGATTACAGGTTCCAGATTAACCATCTTCCGGTCTGAGTGGCCTAGAATCAAAAAGACAATATTGTATTGCTTACTGAAAAAATCGAAATGAAAGTCGATTAAAGCGTTTAATCTGGAGATTGCCGTTTGGTTTGGCTGATTGATGATTTCATCAGCCCCGGCTTTTAACCGCTGGAAAACCCCTTTCACAATAACTGTAAATAAATGATTCTTGGTCGGAAAGTACTTAAAAATCAGTCCTTCGGATACTCCGGCTTCTTTGGCGATGTCAGAAGTCCTGGTATTGGCAAAGCCATTTTCAAATGCAACCCGGATGGTTGCCTGAATTATCTTCTCAATAGAATCTTCAACTTTTCCCAATAAATTCACCTTCTACGATTATGTAAGGGATGATATGAGTGAGTGATTACTCACTTATTTTAGCATTAAAAGGTAAAAATCTCAAGCCAATAATAAAGGGATATAACAACTACGTATTTATCTGATATAATACTTATAAATTCACCCTAAATTATCGTCATATCAACAATGTTCCGTATAAAAAAATAACAGCCCGTTATTCTTTACGATAACAAGCCGTTTGCTTTTAAATACTATAAAATTATGCTTTCCAATCATCGGGAGAATCGATCCATGCGCTGGGAGAATTCTCCCAGACGTTCGGACAATCTTCCCATTCATTCGGAGAATCGATCCATGCACTGGGAAAATCCTCCCGACCGTTCGGACAATCTTCCCATTCATTCGGAGAATCGATCCATGTACTGGGAAAATCCTCCCGACCGTTCGGACAATCTTCCCATTCATTCGGAGAATCGATCCATGCACTGGGAAAATCCTCCCGGCCATTCGGACAATCTTCCCATTCATTCGGAGAATCGATCCATGCACTGGGGAAATCCTCCCGACCGTTCGGATCAATTACCAGCCATATCCGGTCTGGAGTTTGCCGGTTAGTAAAAGATGATTTTCATCATCCCGTTTTACAATACCAACTCCAAAACCCAAATCCATAGTGAAGCCGCTATCATAAATCCGCCGGTAACCATAGTCAAATGTAATCCCATAACCTGTGCCTTCATCAATGAACCAAATGTCCTTAGCTTTTGATACATCGTAATATGAAGCACTCAACCCAAAATACCGGCCTCCTTGGGCGTCACTTTCAAAATACTGATGAAAACTCGCGCTTAAACTATGGCCTGATAAGTCACCCGAATCCGAATCATAGATTGCTACACAACCGTTTAATCCGCCGCCACCCTCGATGGAATGTTCAAAATCTACAATATATGCTCCATTCATGAGGCCCCATGG
>JAEZKW010000321.1 GCA_023415375.1 Bacillota bacterium | reverse complement strand
ACTCGACCTAAAAAAACATGCAATAGATGGACAAGGTACTGTTCGAAATTCTGAATCGGCTTTTTGAATTTCGGGATAGTTCCGAAAAAGTTATCTCTTTTTCAGTGGGGCTGTCATAGTTATTATTAGTTTTCATACTGCTTATTAAGTCCCAAGGGCTAGAAGAGCCGGACTTTTGGTTCTTTGATTCTAACTTCAGGCAGGGGATTCCATTTTTGTGAAGAAATAATGGGTACAAAATCCAAATAAAAAGAAGGTAGAACTTCCATGCACAAAATGTTGCTATGGTCGATTTTAGCCTTGGCCCTGCCGTTTACCTCACCTTATCCGGATACCGTTCCCTGGAATAACAATCTGGATTACCCGCAGAAACACTCCCCTGTCAACGTCAGTTACCTCAACAACGATAACATTGACCTTAATGGCCGGGTTTTTATTAAAAACGGTCATTTTTGGACCAAACAAGGACGACTCAATTTTTTCGGAACCAATCTGACCTTTAATGCCTGTTTTCCGGACAAGGAGTTGGCCGAAAAGGTCGCGACTCAACTTGCGGCTTTGGGTGTCAATATCGTACGGCTTCATCACATGGATAATCGTGATATCTGGGGGCAGTATGTCAAGGATTTCAGTAAACTCGACGCCGAACAATTGAATAAGTTGGACTATTTAATCTTTTGCCTGAAGCAAAAAGGCATATACGTTGATCTCAATCTACATGTCTCGTGGCAATACACCAGTGATAAAACCGATCCCTTGTACAATCTGGTCCGCAATGAGAATGCTTTTAAATATGCCAAAGGACTCGATACTTTTTTACCTGAGCTTATCAATAAGCAAAAAATGTACGCTTCCATGATCCTAAACCACAAAAATAGTTATACCGGTTTCGCCTATAAAGATGATCCTGTAACAGCCATGGTTGAAATCAATAATGAAAACAGTTTTTACCGGAATATGATCATTCAGGACGGAATCGATTTAATTCCTGAAAAATACCATCAAGTTTTAGACAGCGGTTTTCAAAAATTTTTATTTCGGAAATATCATGATTTTAACGGGCTCCACAAAGCTTGGAGCGTAGTCGACAATAACTCCAAACTAACTGCAATACCCGAAGTATTGCCGATGGATTTCCATAATAACTGGAAAGTTCAGATTAGTGACCCTGAAAAAGGGACGATTACTTTTAAAGACGGTGCGACTGCGGTTCATTTAAATTATTTGGCGAAGAATCACTTCTTTCAGTTTTATCGGACCGGTCTTTCTTTTAAAAAGGGCCAAGACTATACCCTGGTGATTGAGGTTACCGGAAAAAGCGGCGCTACATTCGGGGTCAATTCGATGCGTCAGGAAGCGCCTTATGAAAGCGCCGGACTGAATAAACAAATTCGCCTAAAGAGTGACGGCCGCCAGAGCTTCGTAATCCCCTTTACCTCCTCTGAAGATCTTGATCATCTGGGGCGGATTACCTTATTTGGTTTTGATCATTGTACTGATTTTGTAATTCAAGCCGTTTGCATTTATCAAGGGAAATATCTGCTCGACCCGCTTAAAAATCTAACAGACTTTAGGAGTGTTGGCATTCCCGCACTCTATAATTTTCAAGCATATCCGGCCGTTTTTCAAACCGACCTCGTCGCCTTTTTCCGTCAGACGGAGTTTGAATACTGGTCGGAGATGATTCGATATTTGAAGAAAGAGGTAGGTCTCAAGGTTCCAATAACCGGAACCCAGATCGATTACAGCTTTCCGGAGCTGGCTGAAATTTATGATTATGTCGATATTCATTCCTATTGGCAACATCCGACGTTTCCCGGAAAGCCCTGGGATCAAAAAGATTATTACGTTCGAAATTTATCGATGGTGGCCTCTACAAAAACGAATTTCGATAAGATCGGAATGTTTCGCATGAAGGGGAAGCCCTTTACCATTAGTGAGTATAACCACCCTTTTCCCAATTTACATACTACGGAAACCCCCACCATGCTTGCGGTAGTATCCAAGCTTCAAGACTACGACGGAGTTTTCAGTTTCAATTATCTTAATAATCAAGATATCGACCCGGCAAGTTATTTCAGTCATTATACCAAGTTTGCCTGCAAAGCGGTGTATCCGGTGTCGGCTGTTATCTTTCGCGACCCTTCAATAACTGCGCTTCCGGAGGAAGTTCTTTGGCCACTTGGTGAAAATGAAACTTTCAATAATCTCAAGGGGCTAAAATCCCTTACCAATTCTTATTTTGGCGAATTCGCAGCCCGGCCGGAGGAAATATTTGACCTTTTCAAAACGAAACGGATAGCGTTACAGTTAATCCCTGAGGGGAAAACCGATTTTTCAGGGTTTAAATTTACGGGTACCGGCATAGCGACCGATTTTCATTGGGAAAATTCGGCGGCGGACTATAAACAAAACTATTTCAAATATGATAATAAAAAAGCTAAAGTTTATATTGGCTGGAATATTCATGACCAATATGACTTTCAGGACGTTACCCTAAACGGGGTTGAAGGCCAGGACCGTTATTTTCAGTTTACCATTGTCAATTTAAATGGTCCTATCGGGAGAGAGGGCCATTATATCCTGACCCTAACCGGACGCGAGTTTTATACGAATATGGATTATTTTGATTATGACACCAAAACCAAATTGGATCCTTCTCAGGACTCTTATGGCGTCAAACTGATGGCCATCCCTACATCCAAACAAAACGTAGAATTGCTTGAAAATTTCAATGCTAGCATAAGTATCAGACTGTTAAAGCCTTATAAAGCAATTAAAATAAGTACGATTAACGATTTGGGAGAGCCAGTCAAAAATATTCCCTTTACCGTTAAGGATAAGGAATTAATATTCCCTCTCAAAACCCAAGACAATACAGTGATTTATTCGATTGAAATTGGGGATTAAAATCCACCTTGGCAACCGGCGCGCACTTTATATAACTGAAGCTTCCTGATTGTCTCAACTACGGGATTCAAACCTTCGGCTAAAGCCGAAGGTTTGAATCCCCCGGTTCTTAAGCCAACTTTCAGTCGGTTCACCAACTGTGGTTGGCGCAAGAACCCACCGGCTTTCAACCGGTGGTGGTTGAGTGAATGGGAAATGTTCCAACATCCCTTGGCTGTATTAAAAATTATTGGATAAAAGGAATGAATCACGCGTGCAAGCATAAATAGTACTCAAAAATGAAATGGGAGGATTGAATGATGGAATGGGCTCCGGATGTATGGCATGGAGTAATGGTAGGATTTGGTCTCTGGTTATTTATCCGGGTGATTTTGACGGGCTTTTTTACAGTGAATCAAAATCAACGGGCCGTTATCACTACTTTAGGACGGGCTCAACGTATCAAAGGGAAAACGACTCTCGATGATCCGATTGCTGAGTTGTTAAATCCCGATGAACGTGACCGTTATGTTTACCCGCAACTCAGGGTGATTCAACCAGGTGGGCCTTATTTCAAGTGGCCGTGGCAAAAAGTTCACAAAGTATCCATTGCTACTGAGACTGTTAATATGGCCTATGATCCCGAAGATTGCACTGCCAACAAGAATAATACCATTTTGGAAGCTGTGACCAAAGATCAACTCAATATCGGGCTTACCGGCCAGATTCGTTACAGGGTTTCCGAGAGAAATCTCTACGCTTATCTTTTTGGTATCAAGAATCCCATCGCCCATGTCATGGGATACTTTGTATCGGTGTTGCGGGAAAGAATCGCCAACTTTGAAGCGCCGCCCGAGACTTCGGAGACGGCTCCGGGTACAACAACTGTTGCCGCTCAAGGAATATCCATTAACGATCTTCGCAAAAATTTACGGGATCTGAATGAACATATGGACCAAGAATGCCGGGTATCGGCAGCCCGTTATGGTGTGGTGCTCGAGGCTTCACTGATTACGGGAATTGATCCCCCGGCCGATGTTGAGTCGGCTTTGGCGGCGATTAACACGGCCCATAATCAAGTTTCGTCCGACATTAGTCTGGCTCAAGCCTCCGCTGATCAGAAAATTGTTCAATCGAAACGAGCGGTGGAAATCGAAACCTTAAAAGCTGAAGCAGAGGTCGAACCCTTAATGAGACTAGCCGGGCAACTTTCCCAGTTAAAAGCCGAGGGAGGCCCCGAAGCCTTGAAGTCTTATGTCCGAAATGCCAAGTTGAGTCTGTTTGAGCATACGAAACGCTTGATTATGGAGGTGAAATCATGAGCACTTTTCCAATAGCTGCCCTGATCACGTTTTTTGGTTTATTGGTGGGAATTCCTGTATTTTTGGGGATTCTGCGCTTCTTTGGCCTATACGTAATTGTCAAAGAAAGAGAGTCCATCGTATATGTCTTGTTCGGCAATGTGGTGGGACAAATCAGTGAACCGGGTATCCATTTTTTATGGTCAAAACTGGGCCTGGCGGCATTATGCATCAATTGGCTGGGCCGGCGCTACAAGGTTGACATGAGTCTTGATCAAGAGTATTTAAGGAGCCAGCCGGTGAACTCGGAAGAAGGAGCACCGATGGGCATCGGTATTTGGTATGAGATGTATATTAGTGACCCTTTGGCCTATCTCTTTCGAAATAGTGATCCGCGAGGCTCTCTGGCGGCGAATGTAGGCAATTCTACTGTGCGTTGTCTCAGCAATCTCCCGCTGGAGCGGATGATGGACGATCGTCATGCCATGAGCCAGACGGTGCGGGCCGAGGTTTCGGCAAAATCAAATGAATGGGGTTACAAACTTGGCTCGGCTTATGTTCGAAAAGTCCATTTCCGCGATGCCGAGATGATCCGGCAGATTGAGAGCAAAGTGGTCAACCGCCTGCGTCAGGTGACTTCAGCTATCAAGCAAGACGGTACCAATCAGGTCAACATTATTCACAGCACTGCAGAACGCAATGCGGCAGTTGAGTTTGCCAAAGCAGCGGCTATCCGGCCTAAAATAGTCGGGGAGGCACTGCGCCAGATTTCTGAAGATCCGGATGTGGCAAGTACAATGTTTGAAATTTTGGAGACCCAGCGGATTTTGGATGCCAATGTGCCCATTGAAATGATTCCGGCAGGGAATGAGTTCATGAAGCAGTTCTTGGCGGGGCAACCAATGGGGATTGGGAACAAAACAATGAAGAAAGAATAAAAAAATTGAAAAATTCGCCTAGAGCATGGCAATGCGGGGAAGGGTCGCGTCCAATTGGACGCGCGGGTTAATGTCATCAGGTTAAGCTAACATAAAATGGAAAATGTATACTAAAATGCTTCGTTATCAATCCGCGGGTTATTGGTGTTCTTTGAACACGCACACACGGCTGGTTAAGTACCATCCGGTTAAAACCGGATCAAAAAAATTTGGCAGGTTGTGATTTTTGGTTTTAACCCCATTCATGGGGTTTGCTTTATAGCAGCCGTGTGTTTTAACACGCGGGTT
>JAEZKW010000314.1 GCA_023415375.1 Bacillota bacterium | reverse complement strand
TATCAGGTCAAGCAGATATTGGCTTTGGGGGCCCGGAAGCAACCTTGTATGTTTATAATGAGGGAAAAACCGATTATCCGACTATTTTTGCACAAGTTACCAATCGGGACGGCTCCTTTTTAGTAGGTCGCAAACCAGAACCGGATTTTAAATGGGAGAAAGTCAAAGGAAAATTGATTATTGGCGGGCGTAAAGGCGGTATGCCCGAGATGGTGCTGGAGTATATATTGAAGAAAAAAGGTCTTTGGCCAGGGAAAGATGTTGATGTAAACACCAATGTTCAATTTGCATTAATGGCGCCAGCTTTTCTAAACGGTCAAGGAGATTATGTAGCTTTATTCGAGCCCACCGCATCGATGCTTGAAAAAGAAGGAAAGGGCTATGTAGTCGCATCCATTGGTAAAGACAGCGGTGAAGTATCATATACAGCCTATTTTGCAAAAAAAAGTTTTTTGAAAAAGAACGCCCAGCTGATTCAGAAATTTACCAATGCTCTCTATAAAGGGCAGCTTTGGGTTGCGGGGCACACTCCGGCGGAAATCGCCAAAGCGATTGCTCCTTCGTTTCCTGACACCAGTGAGTTATTACTAACAATGGTTGCCGAAAGATATAAAAATCAGGGTACCTGGAATACGGATCCTTTATTAAAGAAGCAGTCATTTGAATTAATGCAAGGAATCATGAAAGAAGCAGGGGAACTTGAAAAGGGAGTTCCTTATGAAAAAATCACCGAAACTTCTTTTGCCCTGAAGGCAATTAAAACTATAAAATGAAAGGTAGAGGGGGAAAGAACCCTAGCTCAGTTTAGAGTTAGGGTTCTTTTTTAATTTGATTTATGTTATAGTTACCAAGGTTATCGAACTTTTTATTTCCAATGTTGCCGGATATACATCTAGTTAATGTTTAAAGATTTCCAATACCGCCCATATGTGTTAAAGTAGCCGCTGCGGCTGCAGCTCCTTCTTTCATAGCCCTGGAAATATCATGTTCTTTCCACCAGGAAATCGTAAAAGCAGCTTGGTAGGAATCACCGCATCCAGTAGTATCAACAATGGTTTCAACAGGGACGGCGGTCTGATAAAATTCCTTGCCACCAAGGAGTGCTATACTCCCATTAGCCCCCGAAGTTACAATAATCGAGGTTTGAATTGTCTCCGATAAAGGTTTCAATCGGGTTACCATATCCTGATCGCCACTAATAAACCCTAAAGCTATTTTAGGTAAAGCATTTTCAATCGCTTGGTAATCGCGGCTGTCTAGAAAATCCACTACCAGTTTTTTGCTATCCCCCAATTTATCAAGAGCACTGGCAAAATTGGGATTGTTGGCAGGTATGGCTACGATATCGTGTTCAAATACAAAAGCCCAATCTTCCTCCGATAGCATAAATGATTGATAAACCCCTCCATCCCAACTATCGGGTAAAAAAAAGCGCTCCCCTTTTTCAGAGATATAAATTCGGTTCGAAGCAGTTTTTCCCGAACGTGTATGAAGATGGGATACATTAATCCGGCTTTTAGTAAGAATATCAATAATCTCCCACCCATAGTCATCTGTACCGATGCATCCTAATACAGAAGTATTGCTGATCCCTTTTTGAACACATTGAGCAGCAAAATTAATCGAGTTCCCTCCAACATAGGCTTCATTCCTTTGAGGATAAACATCCATACAACAGACAGTCATGGCGATAATTCTTAAGTTTTGCGCTTTTATGGATTCTTGTAAGATGGGTAATTGTTGAGGCTTTATAATGTCCACGGTATCAATCCTCTTCATATGTTGATGAATAACTAGATTTTACCATGGGCTTTCTTTTAGATCTTGTCAGGAATTGCCTTTTTATTCTCAGAATTTGCTGATAAAAAACTCCCTTTTCACTTGCAGACCGAATTTATTTCCCTGTTGATTGGCAAAGAGGACGCCTATAAATGTAAATAATTGTGGATGTTTTTTGGAAAGGGTTTCAACCAAGCGCTCCCGGAAAGGTACAAATTCACTTTTTAAAAAGGATCGATATCGGTTGAATCGCTGGACGCATACCAAATACACTCCCTACTCGATTCCGATAAATCGTAAAACGGCCTGAGTTTTAGGGTAAAACTCCTTGCTGCTGCTCTCAAATGGTCCAAGTCCGAATAATGGATATGATAGAAATATAAGCATCATTTTCATTGAATAAATTGGACATTTTAGATAAGATATTTTATTCTTTCCATTCCTTAAATGATTAATAATAATTACGGTAGTATTAAGGGAATATTAGCTGCATTTTTCTACAACTTTTAACGTACCAAATTTGTAATGTAACAAATGCGGCCCGGTATTGGACCCTATATTTGAAAACAGGAGGTTGAAGTCACACATGACATCAACAGAGAAATCACGACTGCCTTACTTATTTTTACTCCCGGTCCTGATCCTGATTGCTGTTTTTATGATTTATCCGGTAGGGACTATTTTTTATTACAGTCTTCATAATTTCTTTTTAAACAAGCCTTATGCCAATGGTTTTATCGGATTGGACAATTTTAAAGCAATCTTCACTCAGGATGAGTTATTTTATTCCAGCCTCTGGGTTACAACCCGTTGGGTATTCTGGGAAGTAACATTGCAATTTATATCTGGATTGTCCGTTGCTTTATTGCTCAATCAAAGCTTTAAAGGACGGGGAGTGGTCCGGGGGATCATTTTTTCACCATGGGCTATTTCTGGTGTCCTGACGGCGATGATGTGGTCAATTATGTATAACGAGCATATGGGAGTTATTAATGATTTGCTGATCAAAGTGGGACTGATTCATCAGCCGCTGGCTTGGGTCAGTAATTTGAATACAGCTTTCGGAGCTGTGATATTTGCTGAATTATGGCGCGGAATCCCATTTTTTGCTATTACGATGTTAGCGGCTTTACAGACAATTCCAACGGAATTATATGAGTCCTGCGCTGTGGATGGCGGAGGTAAATGGAAATCTTTTACTCAGGTAACTTTACCTTTTTTAAAAGAAACCATTATACTGACGACACTGCTCCGGGTGGTTTGGGAATTTAACAATGTTAATACTATTTATGCGATGACCGGCGGCGGTCCGGCTAATTTAACCAATACCCTTTCCATGTATATTGCCCGAGAAGCCATCCACTCCAGTAATTTCGGTTATGGTTCAGCATTAATGGCAGTCAGCTTTTTGATTTTGTTACTTTTTGCTGTGATTTATCTTAAAGCCAGCCGGTTTGGAAAGGAAGAATGAAAGATGGAACTGAATAGGAAGGAAAAAACTGCGCGTTTGTTTTTATTACATATTCCTCTGGGTGTGCTTCTTTTATTTGTAATGTTCCCGTTTTATTGGACTTTGGTCATCTCCCTGAAGCAGGAGGGGGACATTATGAAAATGCCGCTGCAGTATTGGCCGCATCCGCTTACTTTGGCTAATTATATTGAAACCTGGACTACCGTGGGATTCGGGGTTTATTTCCGAAATAGTTTGATAGTCGCAGTCATTGCAGTGGTCTTTATTGTCAGTTTTTCGATCTTGGTAGGATATGCTTTAAGCCGTTTTTCTTTTAAAGGCAAACAAGGAATGTTATTACTTCTGCTTTGTACACAGTTTGTTCCTGGAGTGATGCTGTTAATTCCTTTATTTATCATCTTTAAAAATTTAGGATTGATTAGCAATCTGGGATCGCTGATTATCTCCTATATTACCTTTCAATTGCCATTTAATGCAATACTGATGAAAGGTTTTGTTAAGAATGTGCCCTATGAGATTGAGGAGGCGGCGATGGTTGATGGATGCAACCGCTTCCAAGGAATTTGCCGGATTGTTTTACCGGTACTATTGCCGGGAATTGTCGCCTCAGCGGCGTTTGCTTTCATAAGTTGCTGGAATGAATTTATTTTCGCCCTCATGTTTATTAATCGTAGTAATTTATATACCATTCCGGTGGCCCTCAACTCAATGCAGGGAGAGTATGACATCAGTTACGGATATTTGGCTGCCGGCAGTATAATCGCAATGATCCCACCATTTTTATTGTTTACCTATGTTCAAAAATATTTGGTCAAGGGTTTAAGTGCTGGTTCAGTCAAGGGATGAAGTGGATGGTAAAAAATGGAGAAGTATTTTCGGTGTAAAGCTATAGGAAAAATCGGAACCATTGCGAATTATTAAAAATTATACTCGAGCTGGTATAATTGGGGGCCGAAAATTTTGCGGGGTATTTTACAGAAAAGATTAGGCCAACCCCTCAGGTGGCATTCACTGAAAGTTACAATTTTATGCTTGTTTTTACCGGTGATTGTAATTTTCGTCTTGGTGATCGGGTTGATTTCCTATAAATTAGCCGCTAAACAAACCGAAGAGAATGCTTACATAAATATAGGGGATACCGTCGCCCAGACCCGGAATTATTTGGATAATCGCTTGACGGCAACCTTGGAACAGTTGGTGGGATTGGAAAATGATACGGATACCTTATCGTTGTTGAAACGGTTGGATGATAACCGTTACGGATCTATCCAACCGGGTGATTATATCCGTGTCGACCGGAATATGGAACGGATTTTTACAGCTAATTATTCGATTTTGGATTCGATTTTGCTTGAATTTAATGAGCGGCAATTATTACTGTTTAAAAAAGACTATATGTCTTCCCGGATAACTTTTGATTATTCGGTTTGGCGCCATTCTTTTCATGGTAAAATGAGGGAATATTACTGGCGGAATTTACATGAGAATGATGTGTTTCAATCAACCGAAACTAAGAATCGGATCCTCAGCGTATTCCGTTTATTTGGAAATGAACATTCCGATGTCCGTGGTATTATCCTCTTTAACCTGCGGGAGGAATTTTTCCGAAGTGTTTTACAAAATACAAAAATCAGTGAAAATGGCTACCTTGTTTTGATCAGTCCTTATCAAATCACCCAGTTTAAACAAACAGCAGGCATATATCAAATGGATGAGCGTCTCCGGAAAAGACTGTTTCATCTTCCGGATTCGGAAGGCCGCTTAGTGCTTTATAATCACTTCCACCAAAAAATATTAATCGTGTACAATACGATTCCGGTGAATCATTGGAAGCTGGCGGCGGTGGTTCCGATGGATGATATTATGAATAAAGCGGCCTTTATCAAAAATATTACTTTAATCGTAATGTTGCTTTTAATTATAACGGCAATGTTTTTATTGAATTTATTGGCTAAAATCGTTACCACGCCTTTAACTCAATTAACCTCTAAAGTTAAGCAGGTTAAAGCCGGAAACTTGGAAGTTCCATTCAATCTAAGAAACGACAATGAAATTGGTATCTTAAATAATGGGATACGGGATTTATTGAGCCGGGTCCGGGATTTGCTACAACAGGTTCAACAGGAACAGGAACAGAAACGTTCTGCCGAATTAGCGGTGCTCCAGGCACAGATTAAACCGCATTTTCTTTATAATACGCTGGATTCAATCAAGCAATTATGCGAAATGGGTGAAAGTTTAGAAGCCGCTGAGATGGTGACCGCTTTGGCGAAATTCTTCCGGATCAGTATTAATGGTGGACGGGAGATTATTACTTTAGCCGAAGAAATAGACCATATTCAAAGTTATCTGCTCATTTTGAAGATGCGTTATGCGAATGACTTTGAATATGAAATCTCCATTCCTTCCGAACTATTATCGCAAACCATAGCCAAGTTAATTTTACAGCCTTTGGTTGAAAATGCCATTTATCATGGAACGAAACAAAAACGTGGCAAAGGACTGATCCGGGTTTGTGGTTATCTAAAGAGGGAGCAAGTTATTTTGGAGGTTTCCGATAATGGAGCCGGAATGGATTCAAGAACATTAAAAAAGGTACAAAATGCCTTGGCAGGACAAGATCAAGGTATCAAAAATATCGGATTGATGAACGTTCAAAAAAGGCTGCAGTTGCATTATGGGGTTGCATATGGATTGACGATTCAAAGTGTGCTTGGAGAAGGGACGATGGTTCAAGTTATTTTGCCGTGGCAATGGGAGGAAACAGAATCATGCAACGAGTGATACTCATTGATGATGATGTAATCGTCCGGCGAGGACTTCAACGAAATATTGCTTGGGAAGAACATGGCCTTCAAGTCGTAGGGGAAGCTGGGGACGGAGAAGAAGGAATGCGCTTGTTCAAAGCGCTCAACCCGTCGATTGTGATTTCCGATATCAAAATGCCATTTATGGACGGCTTAGAATTTTCCAGGCAATTGCTGGAATTGAATCCACGGTCTAAAATTGTCCTGATCACCGGATATGAGGAATTTGATTATGCCAAGCAGGCCTTACAGTTAAAAGTATTTGACCTAATCTTAAAACCAGTTGATAATGGAAAACTTTTGGAAACCTTAAAGCGCGCGGTTTTAGATGTGGAAAACGATGTGAAATTAAAACGGCAAATCATGGAAAGTCGTCCGCTCTTGGTTCAGCAATTTTTGACCCGTTTGATTCACGGTTGGTATCCGGGAGAGAACGAAATTCGGGATCAGTCGATTTTTTTGGAAATCAGTCTAAATTGGCCTCAGTTTTCGGTGATTCTTATTAAAATCGATGAGTATTATAACGTCAAGTTTTTTCCCGGCGTTTATGAACAAGAAACTGCGAAATTTAAGGTTATGGACATTTGTCGGGATATCTTGGAAACTGGGTCGGGTTATGTTTTAGATTGCGGTGGTGATGAAATCGTTTTAATTTGCGGTACAGACCTCAGACCTGGCGAAGCCATTCAATCCATGTTTGAGCTTGGTGAAACCATCCGCCAAACGGTCAACGGAAAAATTTTGATTCAGATTACTATCGGTATTGGTACAGTCCGGCCCGGTATTACTGAAGTGGCGGTTTCTTATCGAGATGCCAAGGCAACAACAGAGTTCCGTCATATTTATGGTAAAAATCAAGTATTGGTTAGTGGGGAAACTGGACTGCCAGTGGAAAGTGATCTTAGTGACCTCCGGATCAACGATGAGCAACTAATACTTAAGGTCCGATTGGGTATGGCGGAAGATGCTTTAGCTATCTTACAAGAAGCCGAAAGTTGTTTACTAGCTCACTCTTATGTATCATTGTCTGCAGTTCGCTTAATTGGTATGGAGCTTGCCGTTCTATGTCTGAAGGAATTGCAAATATGCGAACCTGTTGTGGCAGCCAGTGATCCGTTTTTTCTTGAGCAATGCCGTTTGGTCCAAGAGGGACAAACCATTTGCGAAATATTTAATAGTTTACGCCAGCTGGTTGAAGCAATTACCGGTGTTATCAATCGGAAACGGGAGGCAGTCCGGGCCGGGGTCGTTGGAGATGCAATCCGCTTCATTGAAAATAACTATTATCAAGAGGGATTATCACTCACAGAAGTGGCGCAAGCGGTTCATGTAACTCCGGTATATTTAAGCATGATTTTTAAGAAAGAAAATGGTGTTAATTTTTCCGATTTTGTGACAGAGATTCGTTTAAAGAAGGCCATGGAATTACTAAGAAATTCTGACTTAAAAACATATGAAGTTGCCGAAAAGGTCGGGTATAGCAATCCCCGCTATTTCAGCGCTTGTTTTAAACGCTATACTGGATATTCACCCTCCGAATTCAAAGTGCAATAAATAAAATTAAGATAAAAAAATTGCTTTTTAGTATAAGATTTTTGATTTCAATTCATTTAGATTTAATCTAAACTTAATTTCGTGATACAGAATTCAATTTTAAGGATTCTCAAAGGGATCACCAAAAAAAGGAGGAGAGAAATTCAGAATGTCTAAAAAAACAGCTATATTGTTTTTGGTTATCATGGTATTCACCACTACAGTTTGTTTGGGAGCGCCTCAAAAAGTAAAAATTACTTTTTGGGATGAAAATGCCGGTCCCAGCCGTACGCCATATTTACAGGAAATGATTAATCAGTTTAATAAGAATAATCCGGGGATCGAAGTAGAATATGTGGGTTTACCCTGGAGTGCTTCAAAACAAAAGATTGATGTTGCTATCGCAGCAGATAATACCCCCGATTGCAGTGGTATTTCTACCAATTGGGTCTCAGAATATGCTTTAAACAGAGCTATTATTCCACTGGATTCATTTTTTAACAAAGCTGCGGATCGGAAGAAATTTATTCCCGTTCATTTACAGGGACTACGGGAGTTGGTTCCCAATCGTAAATTATATGTACTTCCCAACTCATTAAATGCTAACCTTTTTTGGTACAACCCTTCGATGTTTAAAGCTGCAGGAGTCAATCCTCCTAAAACTTGGAATGAGTTCTTCAACGTAATTCCCCAATTAACCGATAAGAATAAAAAGATTTACGGTTTTTCTATCCGGGGCGGTTCGGGCAGCGTGAACAACCTGGAAATGCTGTTATACGCTTATTCCGGTTTAACCGATTATTTCGATAAACGGGGACATTGCACCGTTAATAATCCAGCCCATTTGGAGTTTTTAAAGAAATATGTGGCGCTGTATGATAATTATACGCCTCAAAGTGATTTAACCAATGGTTATAAAGAAATGGTTGCTTCTTTCGACAACGGTATTACGGCAATGATTATGCATAATATCGGTTCCTATGGTGAACATGTAAAAACGCTTGGTCCGGGTGGATTTGCTGCGTTAGCTTTTCCATTGGGCAAAAATGGAAAACGTACGGCAATTACTGCGATTAAAGGATATGTTATTTATAAAAACAGCAAGCACCCGGCAGAAACATGGCAGTTTATTCACTATATGTGCTCTGCAGAGAGCCAGAGCTATTGGAATAAAACCATTGGCCAATTACCAACCCGTGAAGATGTGTATCAGGAACCCTGGGTTTCAGAGCAACAACATTTGAAATTGATGGGGCAGATTTTTGAGGAAAAAAATTCAGCTATCTTGAAAAACCCCCAGTTTTTACCGGATTATGGCAATATCATTATCAAATTGGAGTCGCCTTTTCAAGAGGTATTATTAAAACAGCGTACTCCGGAAAGTTTCCTAAATCTGTGGGCTGCGGATATGGATAAGGCATACGCTGATTATCAAAAAGTATTTAAAAAGAATTAAATAGTTTAAGTCTGAGGCTGTCCCAAAAGAGATTTTATTGATAAAACTGTACAATATATGATCCTCAAATCTTTATATTGTATATTTTATGGATTAATCTTCTTTTTGGACAGCCTTTGATTTTTCTATCATTGTAAGAAGGAGTCGGGGAATGAAGCAAACTGTTTTGTTTTATGATGATTTCCAAAGCTTTGCAGCAGGTGATTTTCCCTTTGAACCGTTTCTCGGGGCTATGGGTGAATACCATTTTCGTAATTACCCGGGATATGCAGGACAATGGTACGATCCTACGCCGATCATGGGAGGGGGTGGGGTTAAAACATGGATGATCCTAGATCAAGATGGTGAAAAAGTGATTGAATACTCGGCCGCTCTCAAGGAGGGGCTTGATTCACTGATTATCTTGGCTACCGGGGCAGCGGATTGGACCGATTACACTGTATCGTGTCAGTTACGAATGCTTCAGTCAGCCGGTTGTGCCGGACTTATCTTCCGTTATCAAAATAGTCTTTGCTTTTATGCGCTTTGTTTCCAAAACGGAAAACTGCAGTTGTTTAAGAGGGATCAAGAGAGGGTCACTGTATTGGCAGAAAAGGACTATCCTTATAACGGAGATCAATTCTACCAATTTAAAATTGCTTGCCAAGGTTGTCGGTTAACAGCCTGGATCGACGGTTTCAAAGAATTCGAAGTAGAAGATGGAACCTATTTAGCCGGTAAGATCGCTATTGGAACTTTGGTTCCAGCTCAGTTTACGGCGGTGAAAGTTGAAGCGGAGGCTGAGGTTTATCAGAAAATTTCTCAAAAGCGGAGGGTTCGGCAGCAGGAAGTCCTAATGGAACGGGTTAAGTATCCTCAGCCGTTATTGTGGAAAACCATTAATCTCAAGGACTTTGGTGCTGGACGGAATATCCGTTTCGGCCATCTGACGGGAAATAAAGATTGGTACATTGTTTTGGCCCAATGCCAACGCCGGATTCTGCGGGATTCCTTTAGCCAGATCAGTTGTTTGACTGCAATTGATTTAAATGGCAATATTCTCTGGCAGATGGGAGAACCCCATCCGGATCATGTATTTCTCACGGCAGATCTGCCTTTCCAGGTCTACGACATCGACGGCGATGGCTATGATGAAGTCATAATTGCCCATGATTTTAAAATTAAAATCTTGGATGGTCACACGGGAAAGGTTAAACAATGGACCCATACTCCGCGTATGGACCGGAAAGGTTATCCTTTCGACAGGCTTAATGTCGATGCTATCCGGCTCTGTGACTTTTCGGGCAAAGGTCGTCCAACCGATATATTAATCAAAGATCGCTATCAAAAAGTATGGGTTTTCAACCAGCAGTTACAATTTTTATGGACTTATGACGCTCCGGTCAATACCGGACATTTCCCGTATACCAAGGATGTAAACGGCGACGGCCGGGAAGAGATGTTTGTGGGGTATGATTTAGTCGACGCAGATGGCCACAGGATCTGGTCGTT